>NZ_JBFAMT010000010.1:0-241794 GCF_040656635.1 Actinosynnema sp. NPDC049800
TTCACCCCAAACCCCCCCTCCTTCCCCCCCCCCCCGCGCCTCCGCTCGGCCCCGCCCCCCCGCCGCCCCCCCCCCCGGCCCCCCCCCCCCCCCCCCCCCGGCTCCAGCGCCTACGCCATCGCCCGGTAGGTCCTCCTCGGCGTGATCGCCCGCTGACCAGCGCCACCAGGTCAGCGGGCGATCTCGCGTCGAAAGTCCTTTGTGGACTGCGGTTCGCCGGTCAGTCGAGGACCGCGAACGCCTCGACCTCGACCAGCACGTCCGGCTCGAACAGGTAGTCGACGCCGATGAGCGACACGGGCGGGAACGGGCGGGGGATCCCCAGCTCGTCCGCGACCTCGGCGATGCCCGCCATGAAGTCGTCCATCTTCTCCGGGCTCCAGTGCGTGACGAAGAACCTCAGCCGCACGACGTCGGAGAAGTCCGCGCCCGCGCCGGCCAGGCCGCGCGCGGTGTTGCGGAGGGACTGGGCGACCTGGCCGGTGAGGTCGCCGGTCGCGACCGGGTTCCCCTCGGCGTCCCGCGCGATCTGGCCGGCGACGTGCACGTGGCGGGTGCCCGTGCCGATCGAGACGTGGTGGTAGGGGACGGGCTGGAACATGCCCTCGGGGGTCAGCAACCGCACGGTCACGGGAAGTCCTTCACGCTGGTAGTTGGTGGTATCCAAGGTCTACCTGGTACACGAAGGGAACTTCAACGAGACTAGGTGTCATGCAGGAAACCACCGAGCCGGCCTCCGGGAGCCCTCAGATCGCCGCGCCGCACCGCGAGCTGCTCGACCAGGTGCTCGACAAGTGGTCGTTGCAGGTGCTCGACCAGCTGTGCGGGCGTCCCTCGCGCTTCAACGAGCTGCGCCGGGCGATCCCGGTCGTGACGCAGAAGTCGCTCACCGCGACGCTGCGGCGCCTGGAGCGCAACGGGATGGTCGAGCGCGTCCTGATCAGCTCGCGGCCGATCGCCGTCGAGTACCGCATCACGCCCCTCGGGACGACGCTGCAAGACCTGATCGACGCGCTGCTGCGCTGGACCACCGTCAACATGGCCGACGTCGAACGCGCCCGCGCGCGGTTCGACGACGAGGCGTAGTTCACCCGTCCAGGACGCCCCGCCGGTACGCGGCGGCCACCGCCGAGGCGCGGTCGGTGACCTCCAGCTTGGCGTAGATGTGGAGCAGGTGGGTCTTCACCGTGGCCTCGCTGATGTAGAGGCGGGCGGCGGCCTCGCGGTTGGTCTTCCCCTCGGCCACGAGCGCGAGCACCTCGCGCTCGCGCGCGCTCAGCCGTGCCTCGGTCAGCGGGCGCGCGGGCCGGATGCGGGCGAGCAGGAGGGCGGCGACGGACGGCGCCAGCACGGTCTCGCCACGCGCGGCGGCGCGCACGGCCCGGAACAGCTCCTCGCGCGGCGCGTCCTTGAGCAGGTAGCCGATCGCGCCCGCCTCGATGGCCGGCAGCACGTCCGAGTCGGTGTCGTGGGTGGTGAGCACCAGGACCCGGGTGCTCGGGACTCGGTCCAGGAGCATCCGGATCAGCACGCCGCCGCTGGGGTCGGGCAGCCGCAGGTCGGTCAGCACGACGTCCGGCCGGGCCGCGGCCACCACGGTCAGCGCCTCGGTCCCGGAGGCGGCCTCGCCGACGACCTCCAGGTCCGGCTGCGTGCCGAGCATCCCGCGCAGCCCGTCGCGCACCACCGGGTGGTCGTCGACGACCACCAGCCGCAGCGGCGTCACCGGTCCACCCCGATCGCCGGGACGGTGACGCTGACCGCCGTGCCGCCGCCCGGCGCGGACTCGATGTCGACGCCGCCTGCCAACGCGCGCACCCGTTCCCGCAGCGCGGTGAGCCCGAAGCCGCCGTCCTCCCCGGGCGTGAACCCGGTCCCGTCGTCACGCACGTCCAACACGACCACGTCCTCCATGTAGGACAGCGTGACGTCCACCCGCCCGGCCAGCGCGTGCCGGCCCACGTTGGACAGGGTTTCCTGGGCGGCGCGCAGGACGGTCACCTCGACCTCCGAGTGCAGCGGCTGGGGCGTGCCGGTCACGGTGAACGCGGCCGGCACGCCGTACTGGTCGCGCCACGTCGTCACGGCCTGCCGCACGGCGTCGCCCAGGCGGGCGTCCTGCAGCGGTCCTGGTCGCAGCGCCTCGATCGAGCGCCGGACCTCCACCAGGCTGGTGCGCGCCAGCTCACCGGCGATCTCCAGCCGGGCGCGCACCGGGCCCGGCGGGACGGCGTGCTCGTCGATCGCCTCCAGTTGCGTGACGATCCCGGTCAGCCCTTGGGCGACGGTGTCGTGGATCTCCCGCGCGAGCCGCGCGCGTTCGCCGGCGACACCGGCGGCCCTGGCCTGCTCGACCAGGAGGCCGTGCAGCCGGGCGTTCTCCGCGGCCACGGCGACCAGTTCGGCGTTGGTCTCCCGGCGGCGGATCGCCTCCCGCTCCATGGCCCTGATGACGCCGCCGATCAGCGCCGCCAGCGGCGTGCCCAGGGCGATGTTGATCAGCGACTGGCGCACGTCGGTTCCGGAGACCAGCAGGAACGGGACGTTCGCCGCCATCACGCCCGCGTACGCGCGCCACCCGGGCAGGGCGACGAACGCGAGCACGTAGCACATGGGGACGAACATCAGGAACGCGTCGCTGCGCACCACCAAGGCGCAGCTGAACGCGAGCATGCCCACGAAGTACGCGGCCATCGCCCACACCCAGCGGTCCCACCACTGCGGGTGCGCCACCACGAACCACCAGTGCCACACCGCGAGCCCGGCGGCGATGGCGAGCGTGACCGCGTGGTGCGCCCAGCCGCGCGGGTCGGTCGCCACCGACACCGCGCACGCCAGGAGCAGCAGGCCGAGCGGGGCCAACGCCCACGTCTGGTTCCACCGCCGTTCCCGCAACAAGCCCAGCCGTTCGTCCACCGTCGTCACGCCGACATCTTCGCCGCCGCACGGCGATAAGTCAGGCGGCGCAACAAGGCCTCCGCCGGGCCACGCCTCCCCGTGCGCCGGAGCAGTGCGGCGAGGAGCAGTGAGACCAGCCACGTGCCGAGCGCGACCAGGGAGAGCCCGGCGGTGCCGAGCGTCGCGCCGAGCCCCAGCGTGTACGGCACCAGCAGCGCCACGAACACCACGGACTGGAACAGGTAGCAGCTCAGCGAGTACTGGCCGCCGGCTTCGAGCAGCCGCACGACCGGTCCCCGCCGCCGGTCGAGGCGGACCGCCGCCAACGCGATGAGCGCCGCGTACCCGAGACCGCCGGCGACACCGGTCACCGCGTGCAGCGCCGCGATGCCCCACAGCGTGATCGGGGCCGTCGGGTGCCAGAACCCGCCCACCGCCAAGGCGATCGGCAACCCGCCCGCCACGGCCACCGCCAGCCCGATCACGGCGGTGCGGACCAGCAGGGGGCGGTGCGCGGCCGGGTCGGTGAGCACGGTGCGCCTGGCCGCCCAGGTGCCGATCAGGGCGGCGCTGCCGACGCCGATCATCCCGAACGGCGTCAGGAGCCACTCCGCCGGTCGCAGGACCGCCGCCTCGACGGGGTCCGCGGTCTCGAAGGAGAGGAAGTGGTGCCGCCCGCCGGTCGCCGGCGCCAGCTCGGACGCGCCCTGCACCAACGCCACGACGACCAGCCACAGCCCGGCGGCGACGAGCAGCTTGCGGTCCGACGCCCGCAGCCAGCCGAGGACGAGGAAACCCAGGATCCCGTAGCTGATCAGGATGTCGCCGGGGAACAGCAGGACCACGTGCACCGCGCCGAACACGATCAGCCAACGGTTGCGCCGCCGCAGCAGCCTCTTGGCCTCGCGGTCGTCCACCCCGGCTTCGCGCCGGCGCCGGTAGGAGTGCACGACGCCGTAGGCGAAGAGGGCGGCGAACAGGGGGTACGCGCGGCCGCCGACGAAGGTCACGTTGAGGACGCCGGCGAGCCGGTCGAGCAGGCCGTGCTCGACGATGTGCTGGCGCACGCCGTACTGGCGGCCGTAGAGGTAGGGCACGGAGTTGGCCAGCGCGATGAGGGCGAGCATGAGGCCTCGGGCCAGGTCGGGCGCGAGCACCCGTTCCCCGGCGGAAACCGGCCCCACCGCGGCAGTCGTGTGAGTCATGGGCCCAGCCTCGGGTGCGGACGGGTGGGCGCGGATCGACGGTCCGACCGATCGCGCGCATCCGCCGGGGCCGGCCGACGATCAACCGATCGGTCGATGCGCGAGGACCGACTCGGCCGCTGCGACGCGGCCTGATCGAAGACAACGCCGCACTCGGTCCCAGGACACCGGAGGCAGGGAGGCGCGCGGCTGCTCGGCGGAATCGACCGCACCATCGGCGAGGTCCGCCGCGTGGGCCAATGCTTCGGCCGGCGCTTTCTCCCGCAGCATCGGCACCATCCCTTCCCTGGTCGAGACGTGCACGAGGTCCTGGTCGGCGCACGCGGGCAGGTGGCGGCCGACCGTTCTCGCATGGGCGCGAGCGGCGGGGTCACGGCGACCGCCCGCGGTTGACGGACGCGTCCCGTTGGGCGAAGCGGCAGAGGGGGCGGTAGGCCGGTTGTACGACGTTCGATGACGGTGGCGAAGCGCTTCGATCCTGGTCATTGACAAGTCCCAGGGCGCGCCGCACAGTTTGGGAGCGCTCCCAGATCATCACCGTCGATGAGGAATTCCCCATGAGACCGCGTCCCGTCGTGCTGCCGGCCCTCGCCGCGCTCGTCGTCGCCCAAGTCGTGCTGACCACCGGCTCGCCGGCGCAGGCCGACGCCGCCGCCACCGTCACGGTGAACACCAGGGCGGGGTTGGAGGTGGTGCACGAGGCCGCCACCGGGGTCAACCACGCCATCTGGGACACCCACCTCGGCAGCGACGCCGTCGCCGACCTGCTCAAGGACGCGGGCGTCAAGGCGATGCGCTACCCGGGCGGGTCGTACTCGGACATCTACCACTGGGCCGACCACACCGCGCCCGGCGGGTACGTGGCGCCCAACACCGACTTCGACACGTTCATGGGCGGCGTCCGGAGGGCCGGCGGGCAGGCGATCGTCACCGCCAACTACGGCACCGGCACGGCGGAGGAGGCGGCGGCCTGGGTCCGCTACGCCAACGTCGAGAAGCGCTACGGCGTGAAGTACTGGGAGATCGGCAACGAGAACTACGGCAACGGCCACTACGGCTCCGGCTGGGAGGCCGACCACCACCCGGACAAGAGCCCGACCTACTACGCCACCCTCGTCCGCGACTACGCCACGGCCATGAAGGCGGTCGACCCGACCATCAAGATCGGCGCGGTGCTGACCACGCCGGGCGAGTGGCCCGACGGCATCACGGCGGCGGGCGACTCCGCGTCGTGGAACGAGGTCGTGCTGTCGATCGCCGGTCCCGTGGTCGACTTCGGCATCATCCACTGGTACCCGAGCGGTGACACCGCGGCGCAGGTGCTGGCCAAGACCGACCGGGTGAGCGACCAGGTCGCCCTGGTGCGCGAGCAGTCGCGCCGCCTGGCGGGCAAGGACCTCGGCATCGCGCTGACCGAGGTGAACACCTCCTACGGCCGCAACACCCAGCCGGGCGCGCTGTTCGCCGCCGACGCCTACGCGACGATGATCGGCCAGGGCGTGTTCAACGTGGACTGGTGGAACGTCCACAACGGCATCGGCCAGGTCCGCGAGATCGCGGGCCACCCCGACTACGATGACTACGGCCTGCTCTCCAGTGGCAACTGCACCGCCGACGGCACGGTGTGCCAGCCCGCGCTGAACACCCCGTTCGCGCCCTACCACGCGATCTCGATGGTGTCCCGCTTCGCCCGCCCCGGCGACCAGCTCGTCACGACCACCTCCACCGACCCGCTGGTGCGCAGCCACGCGGCCCGGCGGCCCGACGGCGGCCTCGCGGTCATGCTGATCAACCAGGACCCGGACGCCGCCAAGACCGTCGACCTGCGGTTCGCGGGCTACTCGGCCGCCGCCGACGCGACCGTGCTGACCTTCGCCAACGGCGACACCGGCATCTCGACCACGACCGGCTCGTCGTCCACGGCGACGCTGCCGCCGTACTCGATCACCACCCTCGTGCTCAAGCCGAACGGTTCCGCGACCGGTCCGGCCGCACCCGCCCGCCCGGTGGTGGACTCGGTCACCGACCGCACCGCCACGCTGTCCTGGCCCGCGCCGCCCGCCGGCGTGAAGTACGAGGTGCACCGGGCCAACGGCGCGAGCACCGATCAGTGGGGCGAGACGATCGGCACCACCTTCACCGCGGCCAACCTCATGCCCGGGACGAAGTACACGGTCAACCTGGTCGCGCGCGACAACGCCGGCAAGGTGTCGTGGTCCTCGCCGCCGCTGACCTTCACCACGGGCACCCCGGCCACGTCGACGTGCGCGGTGACCTACCGGGAGAGCACCAACTGGGGCAACGGTTTCGTGGCCGAGCTCGAGATCGCCAACACCGGCACGACGCCCGTCGCCGGGTGGACGCTGACCTACACCTGGCCCACCACCTGGCAGCAGGTCTCCAGCGGCTGGAACGCCACCTGGGCCCAGACCGGCTACCAGGTGTCCGTGGCCAACACCGCGACCCTGGCGCCGGGCGCGTCGACCACCGCCGGGTTCGTCGGGAGCTACCAGGGCCCGAACGTGCGACCGGTGAAGTACTTCCTGAACGGAAAGCTCTGCACGACGCGCTGACCGGGCGCTCGTTCCCGCTGCCCCCTGCCGACCGCGGTCGACAGGGGGCAGCGGCGTTTCACCGAACGTCGTACGTTCACATTCATGACCGGTTTCGGGTCGAATTTGTTCACGAGTGTGACCAGCGCGTATTTCGGGTGGAAAAGCGAATCCGCGGCGTTGACCGGATGTGCCGCAGCTCCTAGCATCCGAAGTGAAATAGCTTTCCCTGCCCGGTGGTCATATTTGTGAATCGGCGAGGTGTTCGCCGCTTTCGGTCGTGCGCGAGAAGTCTGCGGTGGCCGCCGGAATCGTTTCGGAAGTGGAGTCGGCATGAGCACATCGGAGCAGCCCGCAGCGACGCGGGCTGTACGACCGCGGGCCGTCCGCGGTGGTGTGGCCGCGGTGGGCGCCGTGGTCGCCCTGGCGGCCACGCTCGCGGCGTGGCCGCTCGCCACGTCCGCGCAAGCGGCGGTCGGCGCGGGCACCTACACCGTGAAGAACGCCGCCAGCGGGCACTGCCTCGACGCCGCCGGGTCGACCAGCGGCGTGCAGCTGCGGCAGCAGGCGTGCGGTGACGTCGCGGCCCAGCGGTGGACGTTGACCGCGGTCAGCGGCGGGTTCCGGATCACGTCGGCCGCGACCGGCCTGTGCGTCGGCGTGCAGGACGCGTCGACCAGCGCGGGCAAGGCGATCCAGCAGCAGACGTGCACGGGCGGCTCCAGCCAGGTCTGGGCGGTGACGGCGAGCGGCGGCAACTACCGCGTGGTCAACGCCAACGGCGGCAAGTGCATGAACGTCAAGGACAGCTCCACCGCGATCGGCGCCCTGGTGCAGCAGAACTCCTGCGACAGCGTCGTCTCCAAGCAGTGGGCGTTCACCCCGGCCACCGGCACGACGACGACCACCACCAGCACGACCACGAGCACCACCACGACCACGACGACGACCACCACGACCACGTCCCAGCCGCCGGCCTCGGCGCTGTACGTGTCGCCGAACGGCACCGACGGCGCGGCCGGCACGCAGGCCGACCCGACCACGCTCACCTCGGCGATCAGCCGCATCACGGCCGGCGGCACGATCCTGATGCGCGGCGGCACCTACCGCTTCACGCAGACCGTCACCATCCCGCAGGGCAAGAACGGCGCCTCGGGCGACCGCACCGAGCTGTTCGCCTACCCGGGCGAGACCCCGGTGCTGAACTTCTCCGCCCAGGCGGAGGACCCGGCCAACCGCGGCCTGGCGGTCAACGGCAACTACTGGCACGTGCGCGGCATCGTGGTCGAGCGGGCCGGTGACAACGGCATCTTCATCGGCGGCAGCAACAACGTCTTCGAGCGCACGGTCACGCGCTTCAACCGCGACACCGGGCTGCAGCTGTCGCGGATGCTGTCCACCACGCCCAAGGACCAGTGGCCGGCCAACAACCTGATCCTGAGCGCGGAGTCGCACGACAACGCCGACTCCGACGGCGAGGACGCCGACGGGTTCGCCGCGAAGCTCACCTCCGGACCCGGCAACGTGTTCCGCTACGCCGTGGCGCACAACAACATCGACGACGGCTGGGACCTCTACACCAAGACCGACACCGGCCCGATCGGCGCGGTGACCATCGAGGACTCCCTGGCCTACGAGAACGGCACGCTGAGCAACGGCGGCCAGGCCGGCAACGGCGACCGCAACGGCTACAAGCTCGGCGGCGAGGACATCGGCGTCAACCACGTCATCCGCCGCAACATCGCCTACGACAACGGCAAGCACGGCTTCACCTACAACCGCAACCTCGGCACGATGACCGTGTCCGACAACGTCAGCATCGACAACGCCGAGCGCAACTTCAGCTTCGACGGCGGCTCCTCGGTGTTCAGCGGCAACACGTCCTGCCGCAGCGGCAGCGGCACCAACGACAAGACCGTCGGCAGCGTCGGCAGCACCAACCAGTTCTGGAGCGGCACGAACGGCTCCCGCTGCGCCTCCTACGGTGGCGCGCTGCGCTGGTCCTACGCCTCGGACGGCCGCCTGGTCGTCACGTTCGGGTAGACCCCTGTCCGGTGCGGCGGGGGAGCTGCCCCGCCGCACCGGAGCGTCAGTTGCCGCGTCCCCGGTCGTCCAGGACGAGCGGGGCGCGGCCCTCGACCGTGTAGCGGATGTGGGTGACGCCGGGGGTGTGCAGCACCCGCGTCGGCGTCAGCTCGATGCCTTCCTTGTGCCCCAACCCGAGGTCGGCGTCCAGCAGCCGGAGGCCCTCGCCGAGCACGACCGGCACGATGTGGAGCTCCAGCTCGTCCAGCAGGCCCGCGGCCATGACCTGGCGGACCAGCGAGCCGCCGCCGGCGATCGCGACGTCCTTGCCGCCGGCGGCGGCCTTCGCCCGCGCCACCGCGCTCTCGACGCCGTCGGTCACGTAGGTGAAGCTGGTGCCGCCCTTGCGCTCCAGGGTCTGGCGCGGCCGGTGGGTCACCACGAAGACCGGTGCGCGGAACGGCGGCTCCTCGCCCCACGGCACCTCGCCGCCGTCGGCCATGCGCCGGCCCATCACGTACGCGCCGGCGGCCTCGAAGCTCTCCCGGATGACGTCGGAGTCGACATCCTGCTCGCCGCCCGCGATGCCCTGCCGCTCCCGCCACGCCATCGCGCTGATCGCCCAGCGGGTGACGCGGAAGAACGCCGCGGCCTCCGCGGAGCCCAGCCAGTCGCCGCCGCCCTCGTGCCGCGGTCCGGCGTAGAAGCCGTCGAGGGACACCGACAGCTGCGCGGTCACCTTGGTCATGGCTGCGTTCCTTCCTCCCGGCGACGCCCGGCGGGGTCGCTCGGGAGGGGATCGGAGCCGGCGACGCGACTTCTACATCGGCGCGGAAGAATTTTTCGCGGCGGCGCATCGGGCCGCCCGCAGGAGGAGGAACCGCTGCTCGGCGACGTTGCCCGCGAGCCGTGCGGCCTGCCGGAACGCCTCGCTCGCGGCGGTGCGGTCACCGTCCCGTTCGAGCAGGTGCCCCCGCACGGCGAGCAGCCGGTGGTTGCCGGCCAGGACGCCGCGCTCCAGTTCCGCGACCACGTCCAGGGCGGCACGGGGACCGCGCACCTCACCGAGGGCGACGGCCCGGTTCAGCGCGGTGACCGAGCTGGGCGCGAGGCGTTCCAGCACGTCGTACAGCGCGAGGATCTGGGGCCAGTCGGTGTCCTCGGCCGTGGCCGCCTCGCTGTGCACGGCCGCGATCGCCGCCTGCACCTGGTACGGGCCGACGGGGTGGGTCGCCAGGCTGCGGGTCACCAACCCGGCGCCCTCGGCGATCGCCGCGCGGTCCCATCGCGACCGGTCCTGCTCGGCCAACGGGACCAGCACCCCGTCCGGGCCGGTGCGGGCCGCGCCGCGGGCCTCGGTCAGCAGCATCAACGCCAGCAGGCCCGCCGTCTCGCCGGAGTCGGGCAGCCGCTCGTGCAGCTCCCGGGTCAGCCGCACCGCCTGCTCGGTGAGGTCGGGACGGCGCAGCCGCGGACCGGCGCTGGCGCTGTAGCCCTCGTTGAACAGCAGGTAGAGCACGTGCAGCACGACCGCCGGCGCCCGGTCGCGGTCGGCGGGCGGCTCGAACCGCGCGCCCGCCTCCAGCAGCCGCTGCTTGGCGCGGGAGATCCGCTGGCCCATCGTCTTCTCCGGCACCAGGAACGCGGCGGCGATCTCGGCGGTGGTCAGCCCGGCGACGGCCCGCAGGGTCAGCACCATCTGGGACGGCGCCGTGAGCGCGGGGTGGCAGCACAGGAACAGCAGTTCCAGCAGGTCGTCGCGCGCGGGCTCGGCGTCCGGCGGCGGCGCGAGCAGCTCGTCGCGCGGCACGGCGTCGAACAGCGCCTGCTCGCGGCGTTCCCGCGCGGCGTCGGAGCGCACCAGGTCCACGTAGCGGCGAGCGGCGACCGTGGTGAGCCAGCCGAGGGGGTGTTCGGGGACGCCGTCGCGCGACCACGTGCCGGCGGCGTTGATCAGCGCCTCCTGCACGGCGTCCTCGCACCGCGCGAAGTCGCCGTGCCGGCGCACGAGGATGCCGAGCACCTGCGGCGTCAACGTGCGCAGGAGGTGGTCGACGGCGGTCAAAGGTCGTCGCCGCCGTGCCGCATCAGGGGCCACACCTCGAGCCCGCCGCCCAGGCCGCGGCTGTAGCGCAGGGCCGGGTAGGAGGCCGCGATCTCCATCGCCCGCTGCTCGCTGTCGACGTCGACCACGAAGTAGGAGCCGACGTACTCCTTGGCCTCCAGGTACGGGCCGTCGGTGACGACGGGCGCGTCACCGGCCATGCGCACCGACCGCGGGCGGGGCACCAGGCCCTGCGAGTCGACCAGCTCGCCGGACTCCCGCAGGTCGGCGTTGAACGCGTCCACGTCGGCGACCAGCTTGGCGAACTCCTCCGCGTCCACGCTGTTCCAGACCTGCTCGTTGCCGTAGATCAGCATCAGGTACTTCACCGCGTTGCCTCCCACCGTCGACTTCGGACGGTGAGGGATTCTGCCGGCTGCCCCCGCCTTTCGAAACTTTTGCGAAAGCCTATCGCGCCTTCGGGGTGCCGAGTCGCCGTTGTTCGGAGTCCCTGGTGAATCGGTGCAGCTCAGAGCTTCGTTGTGTTTCGCATGATTTCCGATAGTGTCGGAGCCGTGAGCGCGCTGAGGATCCTCGAACGCACGTGCCTCGTGCACCGGGCGCGGAGTGACCGGCCGCGTCCCGCCGCGCCCCTGGTGGAGCTGGTGTTCCCCGCGCTGAACAGCGCGTGGGCCATGGAGGTGATGCGGGGCGTCGTCGACTCCGGGCTGGACGTGGTGATGTCCTCGGCCGGTGGTCGCGGCGCGTCGTGGGCGACCGACCTGGTCGAGGCGCGGCGCGCCGGCGTGCTGCTGGTGACGTGCCCGATCAGCGTGGCCGAGGAACGGGTGCTCGCGCGCGCCGGCGTGCCGCTGGTGCACATCGACCCGGTCGACGCGGCCACGCCGGACCTGCTGAGCGTCGCGGCCACCAACCGGGCGGGCGGCGTCACGGCGGTGAAGCACCTGCTGTCGCTCGGGCACCGGCGGATCGGCGTCGTGGGCGGCCCGCGTGACGTGCTGTGCAGCCGTGCCCGGGTGGACGGCTACCGCTTCGCCCTCGGCCGCGCCGGCATCGCGCCCGACCCCGCCCTGGTCCGGCACGCGGACTTCACCCGCGAGGGCGGCCGGCGGGAGGCGGCCGAGCTGCTGCGCCTGCCCGACCGTCCGACGGCGGTCTTCGCTGCCAACGACGAGCAGGCCCTGGGCGTGGTCGAAGCCGCCCGCGCCGCGGGCCTGTCGGTGCCCGCGGACCTCAGCGTCGTCGGTTTCGACGACCTCCCGGCGGCCCGCCGCGGCACCCCGGCCCTGACCACCGTGCGCCAACCGCTGGCCGCGATGGGCCTGCAGGCGGGCTGGATGCTGGCCGACCTGATCGCCGGCCGCACACCGGCCTCCGACCGGGTCGAACTGGCCACCGACCTGGTCGTCCGCGACTCGACCGCCCCGCCAACCCCCTGGTGACGGGGCGCCGTCGCGTCAGCCCGTGGTCGTCACCGTCGTCGGCGCGGTCGTCGTCGTGGAGGGCGACGGGGTGACCGACGACGGTGGGGTGGTCGTGCTGGTAGGCACGGTCGGCATCACGACGGTGAAGGGGACGCCCGTCTCCTCGTGGCAGCCGGTCTGGTCGTGGACCACGCGGGGCCGGGGGTAGCGGTTGTCGTCACGGCTCTCGCCGTCGCAGCCGTACCACAGCGCGTTCAGCGGGCGGCCGTCCTCGTCGTAGAGGTGGACGTCGGTGAGCGGCTTGCCGTCCTTGTCGAACACGTAGACGTTCTCGCGGACCTGCTGCGCCGGTTGGTACGAGACCGGCGCGGTGCTGAGCGGGTAGATGGCGAACACGGACACCACCTTGCCGAGGAACAGCAGCAGGACGCCGAGGGCGAACCCGGTCGCGGGCAGGGTGATCCACAACCACCGG
Organism: Actinosynnema sp. NPDC049800; assembly: GCF_040656635.1. Lineage (NCBI taxonomy): Bacteria > Bacillati > Actinomycetota > Actinomycetes > Pseudonocardiales > Pseudonocardiaceae > Actinosynnema > Actinosynnema sp. NPDC049800. The sequence continues at coordinate 12,645 of NZ_JBFAMT010000010.1, forward strand.
CGGTCGGTCCTCGCCTTCGGGCCGGCCACCAGCGACACCGCGGCCAGCGCCACGGCCGGCCAGAAGGTGATGTCCGACCGGTAGACCAGCACGCCGCCCAAGCCGATCAGCAGCGCGCGGATGATCCACCACACCGCCTGGAACGGGCGCAGCGACGCGAACCACCGGCGCAGGTCGGACTGCCCGGTGCGGGTCAGCGCGTCCTTGGCGGCCACGGTCTCCGGCAGCGTCGCGATCTGCGCCACCAGGCCGTTCTGCCGGAACACCACCACGATGGCGGCCGCGCCGCAGAGGCCGAAGAGGAAGGCCGCCTCCACGATGTCGCCGTCGGTGACGGCGAAGCCGAACGCCACGACCGTGGCGGCCAGCAGGCTCCACAGCGCGAACCTGGCGAGCACCGTCGACCGGTCGCCGCCGCCCGCCGCGGCCGACGAGGGGGAGGGGTACCCCGCCGCGACGCGCAGTTCCTCGGCGTACGCGCGCGGTGTGCCGAGCCGGTCGATCAGGGCCGCGGCCGAGAACTCGTCGCCCATCTCCTCGGCGACCTCGACCACGTGCGCGCCCGCGTCGTCCATGATCTCGGCGACCTCGGCCGGGGGCAGGTCGGCCAGCGCGTCGCGCATGGCGTCCAGGTAGTGCTTGACCTCGGTGTTCGTCTGCGTGCTCATGCACCCTCCCCCAACAGGTCGTCCAACGTCCGCGCGAACGACTTCCAGGTCTTGCCCGATTCGAGCAGCCGTTCCCGGCCCGGCTCGTTGAGGCTGTAGTACTTGCGGTGCGGGCCCTCTTCGCTCGGCACGACGTACGACGTGAGCAGCCCGGCGTTGTAGAGCCGGCGCAGGGTGCCGTAGACCGACGCGTCGCCGACGCCGTCCAAGCCGCCCTGGCGGAGCCTGCGCAGCACGTCGTAGCCGTACCCGTCCTCCTTGCGCAGCACGGCAAGGACGGCGAGGTCCAGCACCCCCTTGAGCAGTTGGCTGGTGTCCATGCGCCTCTCCCGGTGGTGTGCGAACGAGGGTACTACGGAATGCGCAGTACCGCGTACGAGGGGGTAGTAGGTGCGAGGATCACGTCCGTGGCGACGGAGTTCGTGGGAGACCCATCGTGGGTGTGGGGCCTGGCGTCGCGCGACGACGACGTCCGCCGGGAGGCCCTGGCCCGGCACCAAGCGTTGATCAAGGCGGCGGCGGACGCCCTGCGGTGGTCGAACGACGTGTGGGCGCGGGCGGGCACGCCCGCGCCGAGCGAGCCGCACCTGGCCGCCGAGATGGACCAGGCCCGTGCCGCCTTCCGGTACCACCACGGGCAGACGATCATGGAGCTCACCGCGTCGGCGTGGGGCGAGGACCAAGAGCTGCGGGACCGGCACGCGCCGTTCGTGCTGCTCTACCTGGTCTGGGAAGGGCGTTACCCGGACGAGTGGGGCGCCCCCGCCTCGCGCCTGTGGTCGGCGTGGGGCCGCAAGGCGTCGTTGCTGCGCGCGCTCGCCAGGGGCGGCGTGCCGGAGACCATCCGGCCGCGGATGACGGACCTGCTCACCGACGTGCTGCGCCGCCGCTACCGCTGCAAGGACTGGATGTACGCGCGGCTGGTCCGGCACATCGCGGACGACCGGTTCCACGAGCGGATGCGGAGCCTGCTCGCGGACGACGACCCGGACGTGCGGCTGCGCGCGGAGTTCCTGCTGCACGTGGCCGAGCACCCGCAGCGGCAGGTGCGCCGGACCACGTGGGGCCGGTGGCTCGCCGCGCGCTGACCGGGGCCGTCCCGCGTGGACGGCCCCGGCGCACCGCGCTCAGGACCTGAGCACCGCCGTGCCGCCCGCCGGGACGATCAGCTCGGACTCGCAGTGCCGCCCGGTGAGCAGCTCCGTGCCGGACGCGGCCAGCCGCACCTCGGCGTCGGTGTGGTTGAGCACGAACAGGTAGTCGGCGTCCGAGCCGCGGCGGCGCACCACCTCCACGTCGCGCGGCAGGTCGTCGCGCACCTCGATGCCGGCGCCCGGGAAGACGTCGCTCAGCACCGCGTCGAGCGCCTCCCCGCGCAGCCGGGTCGAGACGTACCAGGCGGTGCCCCCGCCGAGGCGGTGCCGCGTCACCGCCGGACCGCCCGCCGCCGGACCGTCCAGGTAGGAGCGCACGGTCTCCGCGCCGGCCGGCCGGACGTGCTCGGCCCACACGTCACCGCGCAGCCCGCCGTCCAGCGAGACCTCCTCGCCGGCGCGCAGCGGCAGGAACTCCTCCACCTCCAGGCCGAGCACGTCGCGCAGCGCGCCGGGGTGGCCGCCGGGGTGCACGGTGTCGTTCGCGTCGACGATGCCGGAGAAGTACGAGACGACGAGCGTGCCGCCGCCGGCCACGTAGTCGTGCAGCACCTTCGCCGCCGCCGTCGACATCAGGTACAGCGACGGCACGACCACGAGCGGGTAGCCGGTCAGGTCGGCCTCCGGCGCGACGAAGTCCACCGTCAGCCGGGCGTCCCACAGCCGCTCGTAGAACGCGCCGACCCGTTCCCGGTAGGACAGGTCCACCGACGGCCGCCAGTCCAGCTCCAGCGCCCACCACGACTCCCAGTCCCACAGCACGGCGACGTCGGCGCGCACCAGGCTGCCGCGCACCTCGTGCAGCGCGCCGAGGTCGCCGCCCAGCCGCACGACCTCCTGCCACAGCCTGCTGCGCGTGCCGGCGTGGGGCAGCATCGCGGAGTGGAACTTCTCCGCGCCGAAGCGGGAAGCGCGCCACTGGAAGAACATCACCGCGTCCGCGCCGCGCGCCACGTGGGCCAGGCTGTTGCGGCGCATCTCGCCGGGTCGCTTGGCGATGTTGCGCGGCTGCCAGTTCACCGCGCCGGTGGAGTGCTCCATGAGCATCCACGGCCGCCCGCCCGCCACCGCGCGGGTCAGGTCCGCCGACATGGCCAGGTCGATGTGGTTGCGGTCGGCCTCGGCGGTCAGGTAGTGGTCGTTGGCCACCACGTCGACCTCGCGGCCCCAGCGCCAGTAGTCGATCGACTTGCAGTTGGTGGTCATGAAGTTCGTGGTGATCGGCACGGTCGAGTGCGCGCGCAGGACGTCGCGCTCGGCCGTGTAGCAGGCCAGCAGCTCGTCGGAGCAGAACCGGGCGAAGTCCAGCTCGTGCGCCGGGTTGCCGGTGGTGCCGGACCGGCGCGGCGGCTCGACTTCGGCCCACTCGCCGTAGCGCTGGCCCCAGAAGCTGGTGCCCCAGGCCGCGTTGAGCGCGTCGAGCGTGCCGTGCCGGGCGCGCAGCCAGCGCCGGAACGCCGCCGCCGACTCGGGGCAGTAGCACGCGCCGACCGGTGCGCCGTACTCGTTGTGCACGTGCCACAGCGCCACGGCCGGGTGCTCGCCGTAGCGCGCGCCGAGCTGCCGGGTGATGGTCGCGGCGGCCTGGCGGTAGGCGGGTGCGCTCGGGCAGAACGTCGCGCGCGACCCGCGTTCGAGCTCCGTGCCGTCGCGGGTGACCGGTCGGATCTCCGGGTGCGCGCGGTAGAGCCACGCGGGCGGCACGACGGTCGGCGTGGCCAGGTTGACCGCGATGCCCGCGCCGTGCAGCAGGTCGAGCAGCCGGTCCAGCCAGCCGAAGTCGAACTCGCCGGGCCGCGGCTCCAGCGCCGCCCACGCGTGGATCGCGACGCTGACCAGGTTGACCCCGGCCTGCCGCATCAGCGCGACGTCCTCGACCCACACCTCCTCCGGCCACTGCTCGGGGTTGTAGTCCCCGCCGTAGACGAGCCCGTCCACGCCTACCGGCATCCGCGGCGCGACCGGGTCCTCCGCGGCCCGCTCGTCGGCCTGGCGAGGCACCACAAACGTCATGAACACTCCAGTGGCTGTGAACGTGCACGGTCTGATCGCAGATTACGGTGCAGATAAGACAGGGTGTCAAGTGGTTGACATGCGTTACGCCCAGACAACTACTGTGCACGTTCACAGCGCGGTTCTCGCTGGCAGCGGCGTCAGCGACGCGGAACCCCCGGAGACCTCATGCGACTCGACATCGCGAAGAAGGCCCTGGCACTCGGACTCGGCCTCACCCTGCTCGCCGGCTGCGGCGGTGGCGGCGAAGAGGCCGCCGACGGCCCGGTCGAACTGTCCTTCTGGGCCTGGGCGCCCAACATCGACAAGGTCGTCGACAAGTGGAACGCGGCCCACCCGGACGTTCAGGTCGTGGTGAGCAAGCAGGCCCAGGGCGACGACCTGGTGACCAAGCTCCTGACCAGCGCGAAGGGCGGCAACCCGCCGGACCTGGCGCAGGTGGAGTTCCAGGCGCTGCCGACGCTGGTCAGCAACGACGTGCTGGCCGACATCGCCGAGGGCGCGGCGGGCGCCAAGGACAAGTTCGCGCCCGGCATCTGGGACCAGGTCACGCTGGGCGGCAGCGGCGTCTACGCCGTGCCGCAGGACTCCGGCCCGATGATGTTCTACTACCGCGCCGACCTGTTCGAGCAGTACGGCCTCAAGGCGCCGACGACCTGGGACGAGTACGCGCGGACCGCGCGTGACCTGCGGGCCAAGGCGCCGGACAAGTTCCTCGGCACGTTCTCGTCCAACGACCCGGGCTGGTTCGCGGGCCTCGTGCAGCAGGCGGGCGCGTCGTGGTGGTCGGTCGACGGCGAGGCGTGGAAGGTCTCCGTGGACGACGCCGCGACCAGGAAGGTCGCGCAGTACTGGAGCGGCCTGATCGCCGAGGGCGTGATCGACAAGTCCCCGATGTACACGCCGGAGTGGAACAAGGCGCTCAACGACGGCACGCAGATCGGCTGGCTGAGCGCGGTGTGGGCGCCGGGCGTGCTCATGGGCAACGCGGAGAGCACGGCGGGCAAGTGGGCGATGGCGCCGATGCCGCAGTGGGACGCCTCCGCGCCGCGCACCGGCAACTGGGGCGGCTCCACCACCGCCGTGACGGCGGGCTCGAAGAAGCAGAAGGCCGCCACGGAGTTCGCGATCTGGCTCAACACCGACCCGACCGCCGTCGAGGCGCTGGTCAAGGAGAGCGGCATCTACCCGGCGGCGACGTCGGCGCAGCAGTCGCAGTCCCAGCCGCCCGCGTTCTTCCCGAACCAGCCGGACTTCTACAGCCAGGCCGCGAAGATCGCCGCCACCTCGTCCGGCTTCACGTGGGGCCCGAACGTCAACGTCACCTACACCGCGTACAAGAACGCGATGGGTGAGGCGATCAGCGGTGGCACGGACCTGGTGCCCGCGCTGGCCAAGATGCAGAGCGCGACCGTGGACGACATGAAGGCCAACGGGTTCACGGTGGGCGGCTGACCCCGTGGCGACTCGTGTGCCCGGGCGGGGTGGTGCGGCGCCGAAGGTGGCGCCGTACGCCTTCGTGGCCCCCGCGGTGGTGTTGTTCCTGCTGGTGTTCGCGCTGCCGATCGCCTACACGGTGTACCTGAGCCTGTTCCGCACCGAGGTCAAGGGGCTGGGGCTGGGCAAGGGCAGCCGGTCCGAGGTCTTCGTCGGCCTGGACAACTACGTGCGCGCGCTCACCGACGCCGAACTCGGCGCGGGCGCGCTGCGGGTGCTCGGCTACGGCGCGATCCTGGTGCCGACGATGCTGGGGCTGGCCCTGGTGTTCGCGCTGCTGCTGGACGAGGACCGGGTGCGGGCCCGCGGGTTCAGCCGGATCGCGATCTTCCTGCCGTACGCGGTCCCGGGCGTGATCGCGTCGTTGCTGTGGGGGTTCCTGTACCTGCCGGGCACCAGCCCGTTCAACCAGGCGCTGCGGGCGCTGTCGATGCCCGGCGTGGACCTGCTCTCGCCGACCGGCATCTACTTCGCGCTGGCCAACATCGCGGTGTGGGGCGGTGTCGGCTACAACATGGTCGTCCTCTACACCGCGTTGCGGTCGATCCCGCGCGACCTGTACGAGGCGGCCCGCATCGACGGCTGCACGCCGTGGCAGGTCGCGGTGCGGATCAAGATCCCGCTGCTGGCGCCCGCGCTGGTGCTGACGTCGTTGTTCTCGATCATCGCGACGCTCCAGGTGTTCGCCGAGCCGACCACGCTGGCGCCGCTGACCAACTCGCTCTCGCTCACCTGGACGCCGTTGATGAAGGTCTACCAGGACGCGTTCGGCCGCGGGGACCTCTACTCCGCCGCCGCGACGTCGGTGCTGATCGCCGTGGTGATGTTCGTGATCTCGTTCGCGCTGCTGCGGGTGACGCGGTCGCGGGCGTTCGGGGGTGAGCGGTGAGGGCGCGGCTGGGCGGGTTGCCGACGTTCGTGCTGCTGGTGGGCGCGGCGTACTGCCTGTTCCCGGTGGCGTGGGTGCTGATCGCGGCGACGAAGAGCACCGGTGAGCTGTTCTCGACGACGACGCTGTCGGTCGGGTCGTCGCTGGTGGCGAACCTCGGTGAGCTGAACGGCTACCGCGGCGGCGTGTTCTGGCAGTGGATGGCGAACTCCGCCCTGTACGCGGGGGTGGGCGCGCTGCTGTCCGCGGCGTTGTCCGGCGTCACGGGGTACGCGCTGGCCAAGTACGCGTTCCGGGGTCGGGCGTTGATCTTCAACGCGCTGATCGCGGGCGTGCTGGTGCCCGCCGTGGTGCTGGCCGTGCCGCAGTACCTGCTGATGGCGGAGATCGGCCTGACCGACACCTACCTGTCCGTGCTGCTGCCGAGCGTGATCAGCCCGTACGGCATCTACCTGGCCCGCATCTACGCCGCCGCGTCCGTGCCCGAGGACGTGGTGGAGGCGGCCCGCACGGACGGCGCGAGCGAGGCGCGGATCCTGGGCTCGATCGCGTTGCCGATGATGGTCCCGGGCCTGGTCACGGTGTTCCTGTTCCAGTTCGTGTCGATCTGGAACAACTTCATGCTGCCTTACATCATGCTCGGCGACGACGGGAAGTTCCCGGTCACGCTGGGGCTCTACACGATGCTCAAGCAGGGCAACACCACGCCCGCGCTGTACACCCTGGTCGTCACCGGTTCGCTGGTGTCGGTGGTGCCTCTGATCGCGCTGTTCCTGACCTTGCAGCGATACTGGCGCATCGACTTGCTCTCCGGAGCGGTGAAAGCATGAGGGAGTCATGAGCGGGAACAGGGCGCCACGGAACCGGCCGACCATCCACGACGTGGCGGCCGCCGCGGGGGTGTCGCGCGGCACGGTGTCGCGCGCGCTCAACGGCGGGCGCAACGTCAGCCCGGCTGCGTTGGAGGCCGTGCTGAAGGCCGTGCGGACCACCGGGTACGTCGCCAACCCGGCCGCGCGCAGCCTCGTCACGCAGCGGGCGCACTCGGTGGCGTTCGTGCTCACCGAACCGCAGCAGCGGCTGTTCGAGGACCCGAACTTCAGCATCCTGCTCCAGGGCTGCACGCAGGAGCTCGCCGAGCTGGACGTGCCCGTGCTGCTCATGACCGCCAGCACCGAGGTGGAGCGCAAGCGGACCAGCCGGTTCATCGCCGCGGGTCACGTGGACGGCGTGCTGCTGGTGTCGTCGCACACCGGCAACCCGCTGCTGGACGAGCTGCGCGACTCGGGCATCCCGGTCGTGGCCTGCGGCAAGCCGATCGGCCACGAGGGCCAGGTCGCCTACGCCGCGGCCGACGACCGTTCGGGTGCGCGGCAGATGGTGGAGCACCTGCGCTCGCGCGGACGGCGGCGGATCGCCACCATCACCGGCCCGCCCGACACCCCCGGCGGCGTGGAGCGGCTCGCCGGGTACCGGGACGTGCTGGGTGCGGACGCCACCGCGGACCTGATCGCGCACGGCGACTACAGCCGTGCCGGCGGCGAGTCCGCCATGACCACCCTGCTGGACCGTGCGCCGGACCTGGACGCGGTGTTCGTCGCGTCCGACCTGATGGCGGCGGGTGCGCTGAACGTGCTGCACGACTCCGGCCGGCGCGTGCCCGACGACGTCGCCGTGGGCGGCTTCGACGACTCCAGCATCGCCACCTCCACCCGCCCGGCGCTGACCACGGTGCGGCAACCGTTCCAGCGCATCACCCGCGAGATGGTCCGCCTCCTGCTGGAGCAGATCCAAGGCGAACCACCGGCCGCCTCGATCCTCCCCACCGAACTGGTCGTCCGCGCCTCGACCTGACCGCTACCGGTCGCGTCAGGCGAGCGGCGAGAGGGTCGTCGCCGCCTCGGCGATCCGTCGTGCGGTCTCGGTCTTGAGGCTGCTGCGTGCCGAGTCGATCCACCCGTCGACCCTCCGCACGCCGGTGTCGCGGCCATACCCGTGCCCCGTGCCCGTGCGGTTCCGACCACGGTCACCGGACGAGACCATGCTCGTACGCGTAGATCACCGCGTGCACGCGCGTCCGAAGGCCGAGCTTGGTGAGGATCCGGGCCACGTGGGTCTTCACCGTGCCCTCCTCGATGGTCAGCGCCGCCGCGATCTCCGCGTTGCTCAACCCACGCACGACGTGCGCCAACACCTCCTGCTCACGCGGCGTGAGGTGGTCGACCTCCCGGGGCGCGGGCCGTGGTGACAGCTGCGCGAAGCGGGCGATGAGCCGGCCCGCCACCTTCGGGTCGATCAGGCCGCGACCCTCGTGCAGGCCGCGCACCGCGGCCAACAACAGCGCGGGATCGCTGTCCTTCAACAGGAAACCGCCCGCGCCCGCCGCCAAGGCACCGAACAGGTACTCGTCCAGGTCGAAGGTCGTCAGAGCCAGGATCTTCGGCCCCGGCTCCACCGCGCCGAGCCGGCTGATCGCGGAAATCCCGTCGCCGTGCGGCATCCGCAAGTCCATCACGACCACGTCCGGCCGCCGGGTCAGCGCCACGTGGACGGCTTCCGCACCGCCGGCCGCCTCGCCGACCACCTCGATGTCCGGCTCACCGTCCAGCACCATCCGCAACGCTTCCCGCACGGCGGCCTGGTCGTCGGCGACGAGCACGCGGATCACCGGTCCGCCCTCCCCGTCGGCAACTCGGCCCGCACCCGCCACCCGCCCGTCTCACCCGGCCCGACCGCGAGCGTGCCACCGACCTGCCGCACGCGCTCCCGCATCCCGCGCATCCCCTGGCCCTCGGCCTCGACGGGACCGGCCACCGATCCGTCGTCGACCACCGTCACGACCAACCGCCCCCGATCCCGGTGCAACGACACCTCCACCTCGCCGGCCGTCGAATGACGCGCGATGTTGGTCAACGCCTCCTGCACCACCCGGAACGCCGTGTGGTCGACGCCGGGCGGCACGGCGGCAGCCGAACCGGACCGCCGCACGGTCACCCGGCGATCCGGTCCCGACAGCCTCCCGGCCACCCGGTCCACGTCGGCCAGTCCCATCCCGGACGGCACGTCGCGCAGCGTGCTCAGCAGGTCCCGCACCTCGTCCAACGCGGACCGCGACAGGTCGGCGATGGTCCCCAGCGCCCGATCGGCGACGGGCGGCGCGCCGGCCAGCACCCGCTGGGCCGCGGTCGCCTGCAGGCGGATCGCGGTGAGGTGGTGGCCGACGCTGTCGTGCACGTCGCGCGCGAGCCGGGCCCGTTCCTCCGCCAGCACGCGGTCGGCTTCGGCCCGCTGCATTCGCGACGCCTGCTCCGCCCGTTCCCGGTGCAGGCGCAGCGCGTACCCGGTCGCCACCGGCGCCACCCCCATCACCACCAGGTCCGTGATCGTGAAGACCCGCACCGGGCTGCCCGCGATCACCGCGCTGACAAGGACCCAGCACCCGCACACCGCGAGCACCAGCCCGGGCCCGCGCTCGCGGTGGTAGACGGCGGCGGCGAAGGCGCCCATCGTGACCAGCATCCCCGGCCACGCGGGCAGGAGACCGAGACCGCCCAACCCCACCACCGCCGACAGCACCGCCCCCGTCAACGGCAGCACGCGCCGCAGCAGCAAGGGCAGGCTGACGCACAGGGAACCGACCACCGCCCCCGAGGGCAGCCGGCCACCTCCCTCCCAGAAGGTCAGGAGCACCAGCGCCGCCGTGACGGCCACGACGAACAGCACCTCGCGGACGTGTCGCATGAGGGCCATGGTCTACGCGGCGCCGCAGGCCGTTCCTCCGGGTGGCAACGCACCCGTCGTCAGGTAGCGGTGGACGTGCTCCCGGACGCACGGGTGCCCGCTCAGGTACAAGGCGTGCCCGCCCTTCACCGGCAGGTACCGCGCGTTCTCCCACTGCGCCACCACCCGCTGCGCGTCCCGGGGCGGTGTCGCGTTGTCGTACTCACCACTGGCCACCAGGATCGGCGCCGACCCGGAGACCCGCAGCCGGTGCGGCCGGTAGGTCCCGGTGTCCGGCAGTCCGGCGCAGTGGTAGGCCATCGGCCACGTCGCGACCCACCCGATGTGGGGCGTGACCTGCCGCAACCCCGCTTCCCACGACTTGAGCACCCGGTAGTCGTCCGGGTACGGGAAGTCGGCGCAGAACGCGATCCGGGACAGGTCGGGGTCGAGCGCGCCGGCGGGCTGCTCGGCGAACCGGGTGGCATCGCCCGCGTGCGCCTCGGCGACGGCCCGCGCCAACTCGGGCCAGTCCGCCTCGAATCCGGGATTGGTCCTCGACGCGATCCTCGACGCGGTCACGGTCGTGTCGCCGGCGGGGATCGGTTCCCGCGCCGCCCGGGCGAGCAGCTCGTCCCAGACGTGGAGCACGTCACGCCCGTGCAGCGCGCAGCCTGCCTCCCCGGCGCACCACTCGGCGAACCGCACCATGTTGCGCTCCATGGTTTGCGCCCGCGGCAACAGCCACTCGGTCCAGGACCGGGTGGTGTGGTCCAGCACGCTGTCCAGGTACACCCGGCCGAACCGCCCCGGGAAGAACCGCGCGTACGCCTGGGCGTAGACCGTGCCGTAGGAGTTGCCGTAGTAGTTCAGCCTCGGCTGCCCCAACGCCACCCGGATCGCGTCCATGTCGTGCGCGACCTGCCGGGAGTCCAGCCGACCCGCCAGCGGCCCGGCGGCCACCCGCCCGCAGTCGACGCCGAACCGGCGGTTCGCCTCCCAGTACCGCTCGTACGTGGCCTGGTTCGGTGACGCCCACTCCAGGTTCTCGGGCAGCGGCGCCGGGTACGGGCAGGTGATCCCGGCACTCGCCTCGAAACCGCGCGGGTCGGAGACCACGACGTCGAACCACCGCGTCAGGTCCTCGAACGCGCCCTTGGCGACGCGCAGCGTCGAGATCTGCTGCGCGGGCCCACCGAGGTTGACCAGCAGCACGCCCTTCTTCGTGGCGGGGTCCCGGGCGGGCAGCCGGGCGACACCCAGCGTCACCCGCGCGCCGCCCGGCTCGTCCCAGTCCGCGGGCACGGCGACCTCACCGCACTGCAACCCGTCCCCGCAGTCGACCCACGACACCTGTGACCGCGCATCACCCACCGCCTGGGCCGCACCCGGCGCGACGGTGAGCGCGCCGATCAGACCCACGGCCGCCGCCATGCCCTTGATCGTCTTTCTCATGCGCCCAGCGTGCTCGCCGCCCGCGCGCCCGCGCGTCTGCCTTTCGACAGATCTTCGGCCGAAAGAACTCACGTGATTCCCGACACGGCGCTCAACACGTCGGCCGACTCGCGAGGTGAACTCGCGATAAGGTGAAATAATCCCAACTACATTGTTGGCGCGGTTACTTTGTGACAGATTTTCTCCTACAGTGGCTCGGTGAAGTTCGGAGTGCTCGGGCCGCTTACCGTGTCCGGATCGGATGGTGCGCACGTACAGATTCGTGGCCGACGTCTGCGGACCCTTCTCGCTGTTCTGCTGATGCACGCGGGCAAACCGGTTTCCGTCAACCACCTCGTTGACGCGATATGGGACGGCGACCCGCCCAAGTCGTATCTCTCCAACCTGCACACCTACGTGTCACGGCTGCGCGAACGGCTGCCCGGTCTGCGGATCGACCACGTCGACGGCCAGTACCTCTTACGCGTCGGGCCGGGCGACCTCGACCTGCTCGTGTTCCGGGCGAAGGTCGACGCCGCACGGCTCGCCGCACGCCGTGGCGAGCACGCCCTCGCCGCCGACCTCTACCGCAGCGCGCTGGCGCTGTGGCGGGACCGCCCCGTGGCCGACCTCGACGTCTCGGCGCTGGAACCGGAGATCTCGCACGGCGAGACCACGCGGCTGCTCGTCCTCGAGGACCGGTTCGAAGCCGAACTCGCCGCCGGGCGCCACGTCGAGGTGGTCGGCGAGCTGGAGGCGGCGGTGGCCGAGCACCCGACGCGGGAGCGGCTGTGCCGCCAGCTCATGATCGCCTTGTGCGGCGCCGGCAGGCAGGCCGACGCGCTGGCCGTGTACCGGACGGCCCGTGACGCGATGGTCGACGCGCTCGGCCTGGAGCCGAGCCCGGCGCTGCGGCGGCTGCACCAGGAGATCCTCCGCGGCGACGTGCCGGAGCCGGCCGCCGAGCCGGTCGAGCCCGCGTTCCCGCTGTGCCAGCTCCCCCCGGACACCGCCGACTTCGCCGGCCGCGGCGGTGAGCTGGAGCAGGTCGTCGCGGCGCTGCGGGCGAACGCCGCCTCCGTGCCGGTCGTCGTGCTCACCGGCGAGCCGGGCGTCGGCAAGACCGCGTTGGCGATCAGGGTGGCGCACCGGCTGCGGGCCGAGTTCCCGGACGGACAGCTGTTCGCGGACCTCGCGGGCACGACGCCGAACCCCAAGCAGGCCCGTGACGTGCTGGGCAGCCTGCTGCGGGCGTTGTGGCGCAACGGCGCGCCGATCCCGGAGGACCTGGAGGACCGGGCGGGGGCCGTCCGCGCGTGCCTCGCCGACCGGCGGGTGCTGGTCGTGCTGGACGACGCCGCGTCCGCCGCCCAGGTCCGCGCCCTGCTGCCCGGAACCGCAGGCTGCGCCGTGCTCGTCACCGGCCGCGGCAGGCTGGACGGCCTGGCCGGCTCGACGTCGCTGGCCGTCCCGCCGTTCGGCGTGGACGAGGCTCGCGCGCTGCTGGGCCGGATCGCGGGCCGTGAACGCGTCGAACTGGAACGTGCCGCCGCCGACGAAGTAGTGGCGCTGTGCGGCGGCGTGCCGCTGGCCGTGCGGATCGCCGCGACCCGCCTGGCCGCCCGGCGGCACCTGAGCGTGCGGTCGCTCGCCGACCGGTTGGCCGACGAACGCGGCCGCTTGGACGAGCTGGCCGTCGGCGGTCTCCAGGTGCGGCCGGCGGTCGCGAGCAGCTACGCGGCCTTGGCGCCGCCGGCCCGCGCCGGACTCCGCCGACTGGCGCTGCTCGGGCCCGTGGACGTCGCCGAGAGCGTGGTCGCCGCCGTGCTGGGCGTGCCGGACGCCGACGGGGTGGTCGAGGAGTTGGTGCGGTCGAGCCTGCTCACACCGGGTGGCCTGAACGCCGGCGGCCAGCCCCTCTACCGGCTGCCCGAGCTCGTGCGGGTGTACGGCGTGGAGCAGGCCGACCGCGAGGACCGCAACGCGATCCTCTGACTCGTGGGCACCACCACACGGTTGCCTGACCAGCAAGCCGGCCACACGTTCGTCCGACCAAGCAAGCCCGCCACACGATCGTCCGACCAAGACCGAGGGCCCGGCGGAGAACATCCCACCGGGCCCTCGATCACGTCACCTCGCTCCACATCACCTCACGACGTGCGCGTCACCACGATCAGGTGCCCATGCACGACGCCGTGGCGAACGGACCGGTCGCCGTGTTCGTCGACACGACCTCGCCGTCGACCGTGATCTTGCAGCTCACCGTGCCGCCGTTCTCGTCCGCCGTCGCCGTGAGCGTGCCGCCCTTGTAAACGCCCTGGTTCTCCGTCTGCGTGGTCCACGGCAGGGTCGCGGCCGTCTCGGTCTTCGGGTCGAGCACCTCGCCGTAGAGGATCTCCACGTTCGCCGCGTCACCGGTGACCTCGTAGTCGACCTTGGCGACCCGGTTGACCTCCTCCTGGATCTCGTTGACCGCGGAGTTGAACACGAACACCCACACGATGCAGACCGCCAGGCCGATCACCGACACCGCGATGCCGGTGATGGACAGGCCCTTGTTGGTGGCACGTCCCTTGTTCACCCTGGCCAGTCCGACGGCCGAGAAGATGAGACCCAGGGTCACGAGCGGCCAGGCGACCACGCCGATGAACGGGATGGGCGAGAACACCAGACCCACCAGGCCGAGGACGAACCCCGCCGTGCCCAAGCCGTTGCGAGGCGGCTGGGGGATCGGCGGCGGCACTGGCGGATAGGAGGTCTGCTGGCTCATGAGTTCTTTTCTCTTCCTGAATTGCCTGAATTGCGGAATGTGTGCGCCGAGCGAGCCGCGGCTCACCGGAAATGCGCGTCGCGGCACCGTCCTCCGTTTTGGGGAACGGCGGGTAAATGACGCACGGGGCGTCGGCGTCGCATAGCCTCGCACGCGTCACCACACGCCCCGCACACACACCGTGCACAGTTCAGGAGGTCCCGGGTTACCGGGCCGTGGGATATTCGTAGCCCGCCGGCTGGTCCACCTGCGGCAGGTCGTGGCCCAGCCGGTCGCGCTTCGCGGTCAGGTAGCCGATGTTGTGCGGGTTGGGCCGCATCAGGTGCGGCACGCGGTCCGCGACCTCGATGCCGTTGGCCTCCAACGACTCGATCTTGTCCGGGTTGTTCGACATCAACCGCACGGACGTGACGCGCAGGTGCTTCAGCACGCGCGCGGCCGGTGAGTAGTCCCGGACGTCGACGGGGAGCCCGAGCGTGGTCGCCGAGTCGAGCGTGTCCAGGCCCTGCTCGTCCTGCAGCACGTGCGTGCGCACCTTCGCCACCAGGCCGATGCCGCGCCCCTCGTGACCGCGCAGGTAGATCAGGATGCCGCTGCCCTCGGCCACGATCCGGTCCAGCGCCGCGTCGAGCTGGTCGCCGCACTCGCAGCGCATCGCGCCGAAGAGGTCGCCGGTCATGCACTCGGAGTGCACGCGCACCAGCACGTTCTCGCGCAGCGCCGTGCGGCCGTAGACGAGCGCCATGTGCTCGTGCCCGTCGACCCGGAACGCCACCGCGCGGAACGTGCCGCGTCGCGTGACCAGGTCCGACTCCGCCAGGTCCTCGTCGTTGAAGGCTTCTTCGCGCATCCGGCTCCCTCGTCACCCGAACCCGACACCGGCGAGGAGATCACTACGCTCGACCGGTACTTGCACCGTAGCTCGCTCACTCGGCGGAGGTCACCCTGTTCAGCATCACCGTTCGTGATCACGTGATGGTCGCCCACAGCTTCCGCGGCGAGGTCTTCGGTCCCGCCCAACGGCTGCACGGGGCGACGTTCGTGGTGGACGCGAGGTTCAAGCGGGAAGAGCTCGACGCCGACAACATCGTGGTCGACATCGGACTCGCGACGGAGCGGCTGCGCGCCGTCCTCGGTGAGCTCAACTACCGCAACCTGGACGACGTGCCGGAGTTCGCCGGGGTCAACACGTCGACCGAGTTCCTGGCCAAGCACATCGCGGACGAGCTGGCGGAGGCCGTGCACGCCGGTTCGCTCGGCGAGGGCGCGCGGGGGCTGTCCGGCATCGAGGTCTCGCTGCACGAGTCGCACGTCGCGTGGGCGAGCTACGAACGCCCGCTGTGACGGTCCACTTCGTCCTGCCCGGCGGCGTGGACGACCCGGCGTCACCGAGCGGCGGCAACGTCTACGACCGGCGGGTGCTCGACAGCCTCCCCTCGGTGCGCGAGATCGTGGTGCCCGGCTCGTGGCCTCAGCCCGGAACGGCCGCCCGCTCGGCGTTGAGCCAGGCGTTGAGCGGGATCGGGGACGGCTCGGTCGTCGTGCTCGACGGGCTGGTGGCGTGCGGTGTGCCGGAGGTCGTCGTGCCGCACGCCGACCGGTTGCGGCTGGTGGTCCTGGTGCACCTGCCGCTGGCCGACGAGACGGGCCTGCCGCCGGCCCTGGCCGCCCGGCTCGACACCGCCGAGCGGGAGGTCCTCCGGGCCGCGCACGCCGTCGTGGCCACCAGCCCGTCGGCGGCGCGGCGGCTCACGTCGCACCACGGGTTGGCCCGGGTCCACGTCGTCGTGCCCGGCACGGACCCCGCGCCACTGGCCGCCGGCACCGACGGCGTGTCCCGGTTGCTCTGCGTCGCCTCGCTCACTCCCCGCAAGGGGCACGAGGTGCTGGTGCGCGCGCTGGCTTCGGTGGCCGATCTGCCGTGGACCTGCGCGTTCGTCGGGCCGGAGCGGTCGCCGGTGCGCGAGCTGGTCGACCGGCACGGGCTGGCTTCGCGGGTCGAACTGCGCGGTCCTCTCAGCGGTGCGGCGCTCGACGACGCGTACGCGACGGCGGACCTGTTCGTGCTGGCGTCGTTGGCCGAGACGTACGGGATGGTGGTGACCGAGGCGTTGGCCCGGGGTCTGCCGGTGGTGGCCAGCTCCGTGCCGGACGCGCTCGGCTCCGGGGGCGTGCTGCTGCCGGCGGGTGACGTGGCGGCGTTCTCCGAAGCCCTGCGGCGGTGGCTGACCGATGAGGACTGGCGGCGCGACCTGCGCGGTCGTGCGGCGGCACGTCGGCGTGAGCTGTCCACATGGGACGAAACGGCCGCTCGGCTGGCCGAGGTGCTGGCTAGTCTGCGGCCATGAGCACCTTCGCACCGGAATGGCTGTCACTGCGCGAGAAGGCCGACGCGGAGGCCCGCGCGGTGGACCTGGTCGACCGGCTCCTGAAGATCGATCTGAACCGGGACCCCCTCGTGGTGCGTGATCTCGGGTGTGGAACGGGATCGTTGGGACGGTGGCTCGCCGGCCGGTTGGGTGGTCCGCAGCACTGGGTGCTGCACGACCGCGACCCCCGGCTGCTCAGCATCGCGGCGGCGACCGTGAGCGGGGTGACGATCGAGACGCACGAGGGCGACCTGACCGGGCTGACCGGTGCGGACGTCGCCGGGACGTCGCTGGTCACCGCGTCGGCGCTGCTGGACCTGCTGACCGCCGAGGAGGTGGACGCCCTGGCCGGCGCGTGCGTGGAGGCGGGGTGCCCGGCGCTGTTCACGCTGTCGGTGGCGGGTCGGGTGGAGTTCGAGCCGGCCGAGTCGCTGGACGGGGACTTCGAAGCGGCGTTCAACGCGCACCAGCGGCGGGTGGTCGACGGGCGTCGGCTGCTGGGGCCGGATGCCGTCGCCGTCACGGTGGAGGCGTTCGAACGGCGGGGCGCGGAGGTGACGACGAGCCCGAGCCCGTGGCGGCTGGGGCCGGAGCAGGCCGCACTGGTGGGGGAGTGGCTGCGCGGGTGGGCGGGGGCGGCGGTGGAGCAGGAACCGGGGCTGGCCGCCGACGCGCCCGACTACCTGCGGCGCAAGCTCGACCACAGCCGACGCGTGGTGGTGCACCACACGGACCTCCTGGCGGTGCCTCGATCCGCGGTGGTGGACCGCACGGATCCCTTGGCGGTGCCCCGATGACCGGGACGGTCGAGCCGCCCAACGCGCTCACCGGGCCCAACGCACTTGCCCGACCCAACCCACTTGCCCGGCCTTCGCTCGCCCTGCCCAACGCACTTGCCCGGCCCGTGGTGAAGCGGCTGTGGCCCTGGCTGCGGCTCCTGATCGCGGTCGCCATCCTGGTGGCCCTGGGCCGCCGGCTCGGCGCCGACGCGTTCCTGGACGGCCTGCGCGCGGTCGACGGCGGGGCGGTCGCGGCGGCGTTGGGCATCGGGCTGCTGACCACCGTGACCAGCGCCTGGCGGTGGTGTCTCATCGCCCGCCGCCTCGGCCTGCCGCTCACCCTCCGCACCGCCGTGTCCGACTACTACCGCGGCCTCTTCCTCAACGCCGTCCTCCCCGCCGGCGTCCTCGGCGACGTCCACCGGGCCGTGAGCCACGGGCGGCGGGCAGGCGACGTCGGGCGCGGCGTCCGGGCGGTCGTGTTCGAGCGCGCCGCCGGACAGGCCGTGCTGGTCGCCCTCGGCGTCACCGTCCTGCTCACCGAATCCCTTCCCGTCGACGTACCGGTCCTCGGCCTGCTGACCGCCCTCGCCCTCGTCACCCTCGCCGGCCTCTCGGCGAGAGTCCGCCGAGCAGCACGGACCACCTGGGCCGACGCCCGCACCGGCCTGCTGAACCGCGCGGTCCTGCCCAAGGTCGCCCTGCTCTCGGTGGTGACGTTGGCCGGGCACGTGGCGCTGTTCGCGGTGGCGGCCAGGGCCGCCGGCGCCTCGGCACCGACCACCCGCCTCCTCCCGCTGATCGTGCTCGCCCTGCTGGTCATGGCCATCCCGCTGAACGTCGGCGGCTTCGGCCCGCGGGAGGCGTTCCTGGCGGTGGCGTTCGGGGTGGCCGGGCTCGGCGCCGCGCAAGGTGTCACGACCGGCGTCGTCTACGGCGTGCTCGCGCTGATCGGCAGCCTCCCCGGCATCCTCGCCCTGATACCCCGGTCGGGGATACCAGGCTCAGAACACCGACAGGTACGCCCCGAACGACTCGACCAGCGCCGCGAGCACGTCCCGGCCCTTGTCGGCTGAGGCCAGCGACGGCCGCCCGATCACCCCCGACGACGTGTACGGCGCGAGCCCCAGCGTGAGCATGTGCGGCCGGTCGTCGGCCAGGTGGTCGCTCGTCTCGTACCCGGGTCTGACCAGTTCCGGGTGGGCGTGCAGGAGGATGGACGTCTCCAGCTCACCCGCGTGCATGTCGCTGCGCGACGACGTCTCGACCCCGGCGGCGTCGCGTGCCGCGGCCCAGTCGCCGCTGCCGGGGAACAACGCCATCCCCTCCGACTCCTGCACCACGTTCGACAGCACGTAGTTCCCGCCGTGCCCGCTGACCAGCACCAGGTTCGGCACGCCCGAGCGCCGCAACGACTCCGCCACGTCACGCACCACCGCGTACAGCGTCCGCGCCGAGATGCTCACCGTGCCCGGCCACGCCGCGTGCTCCTGCGAGCACGAGATCGTGATCGGCGGCAGCAGCTGCACCGGGTGCGCGTCGGCGATCGCCCGCGCGATCGTGCAGGCGACCACCGTGTCCGTGGCCAGCGGCAGGTACGGGCCGTGCTGCTCGTGGCTGCCGACCGGCAGCACCGCCACGGTCGCCGCACGCGCACGCACGTCTTCGGTGGTGTCAGGCAGGTACATGCCCGGCACGGTAGTCAACGCGGTGGCACAGGGGCGGCAAAGCGCCACCCGCCAGCACGGACGGCAGGTCGTCGAACCGGCTCTCACCGCTGATCAGCGCGTCGAACACGGGATCGGCGAGCAGGTCCAGCGCCAGCGCCATCCGCTCGGCGTACGTGCGGTCCGGCCGCGCCACCACGCCGACCTGGCTGCCGCGCACCCGCAGCCGGCGCGAGTGGAAGAACTCGCCGAGCGGCACCGACACCCGCCGGTCGCCGTACCAGCTCAGCTCCACCACCTGCCCTTCCGGCGCGAGCAGCGCCAACGACCGGGCCAGCCCCTCCTCGGACGCGCTCGCGTGCACGACCAGGTCGCAGTGCCCCGACGCCTCTTCGGGCGACGCGAAGTCGACCCCCAGCGCAGCGGCCACCGACGCGCGGTCCGGGTCGGCGTCCACCAGTTGCAGCCGCACGCCCGGGAACCGGGCCAGCACGGCGGCCACGGCGCACCCCACCATCCCGCCGCCGACGACCGCGATCCGGTCGCCGATCAACGGCCGGGCGTCCCACAGCGCGTTCACCGCCGTCTCCACCGTCCCGGCCAGCACCGCACGCGCGGCGGGCACCGGGTCCGGCACGGGCGTCACGGCGTCGGCGGGCACCACGTAGTGCGTCTGGTGTGGATAGAGGCAGAACACCGTGCGGCCGAGCAGCGGTCCCCGTTCCACCACGCCGACGTTGAGGTAGCCGTACTTCACCGGCCACGGGAACTCGCCCTCCTGGAACGGCGCCCGCATCACGTCGTGCTGGCTCTCCGGCACGCCACCGCGCAGGACCAGGCTCTCCGTGCCCCGGCTGATCCCCGAGTACAGCGTGCGCACCAGCACGTCGTCGGGTCCGGGCTCGGGCAGCGACACGTCCCGGATCTCGGTTTTTCCCGACGAGGTGAACCAGAGTGCCCTCGCAGAGCGTGTCATCTGTACAACCTCCGGACAACGGGGCCACCGCCACGAGGGGCACGATGACGACACTTCACCACAGCACGGCCCGGCAGGGGCAGCCCAGCACCGAGCCGGTCGCCTGGGCGGGCGGCCAGGTGGTCCTGCTCGGCGTGCTGGAGGGCACGGTCGGGTTGGGCGTGCTCGGGTGGCTCGCGGGCCTCGCGTACGCGGTGGCGAACCAGGCGTTGCTCAGCGGCGCGGTGCAGCGGTCGTCGCGCGGGGCGCTGGGGCCGGCCGACCGGGTCACGGTGGCCAGGGGGCTGCTGGTGGGTGGCGTCACGGCGCTGGTGGCCGACGGCGGGCACTACCCGGCGCTGCTGGTCGCGGTCGCCGCCGTCGCGCTGGCGCTGGACTTCGTGGACGGGCAGGTGGCGCGGCGCACGGGCACGGCGTCGGCGATGGGCGCGCGGTTCGACATGGAGGTCGACGCGTTCCTGATCCTGGTGCTGAGCGTGCACGTGGCGCTCACCCTGGGGCCGTGGGTCATGGTGATCGGCGCGCTGCGGTACGCGTTCGTCGTGGCGTCCTGGGGCCTGGCCTGGCTGCGGGACCCGCTGCCGCCGAGCTACGCGCGCAAGGTCGTGGCGGCCGTGCAGGGGATCGCGCTGGTCGTGGCCGCGTCCGGCCAGCTGCCATACCCGGACGTCCTCGTCGGACTCGCGCTGGCCTCGCTCGTCTGGTCGTTCGGCCGTGACATCGCCTGGTTGTGGCGCAATGCCCCCGCATCGGTGGAAGGAGTCAGCCATGGCTGACGCAGCCCGAACGAAGATCAGCGTCGCGAACATCGCCCTCTGGGCGTTGCAGGTGCTGCTGGCCGCGTACTTCGCCTACAGCGGTGTGTCGCTGCTCGGCGACGACTTCGTCGGCAAGTTCGACAAGATCGGCTTCGGCCAGTGGCTGCGGTACGTGACCGGGGTGCTGGAGCTCGCCGGCGCGCTCGGCCTGCTGGTGCCGAGGCTGTGCGGGCTCGCCGCGGCGGGCCTGGTCGGCGTGATGGCCGGCGCGGTCGCCACGGAGCTGGTCATCCTGGGCGACCCCGACGGCGCGGTGCTGCCCGCCGTGCTGCTCGGGCTGGCGGCCGTGGTGGCGCTCGGCCGCCGTGCCACCGTCCTTCAGGCCTTCGGGAAGTAGCGCAGCACGGCGACGTCGCCGAGCTTGTCCACGTCCGCCAGGTGGAAGCGGCGCGCTGGGCCGCCGGGGAACTCGGCCGGGTTGACGAACCGCGGTGCGGCGGCCTGCCCGATCAGCATCGGCGCGACCGCCATCCGGATCTCGTCGGCCAGCCCGGCGGACAGGAACGCAGTGTGGATGGTGGCGCCGCCCTCCACCATGAGCCGGTCGACGCCGCGTGCGCCGAGGTCGTCCAGCAACGCCCCGAAGTCGACCTCCGGTCCCAGCGACACGACCTCCGCCAGGTCGCCCACGGCCTCGACGGCCCGGTCGCGGCCGGAATCGGCGGTGTAGACGAGCTTGTCGCCGCCGTGGTGCCAGAACTTGAGCGCCGGGTCGAGGTCGCCGCTGCCGGTCACGGTCACCTTCATCGGGTGCTCGGGACGTCCCCTGGCCACCCGGGCTGCCCGGCGGTGCGCGCCGTTGACCAGCAGGCGCGGGTTGTCGCAGCGGATCGTGGCCGCGCCGACCATGATCGCGCCGGACTCCGCGCGCACCTGGTCCACGTGGTCGAAGTCCTCGGCGTTGGACAGCGGGAACCGTTGCGCGCTGCGGTCGTCGATGTAGCCGTCCACGCTGACGGCCACGCTGAGCAGGACGTACGGACGGGTCACGCGCCCCACCGTACCGACGTCGTCTCGTACTTCAGGCCGATCCGGCGCGCGCCTCGCTCTCGTACGATCGGCCCGTGCACGCCGTCCTCCGCTCGACGTGGGCTGAACCCCGCCCTCTCCACCCGCCGCGGCGGGTGTGGCGTGACTGGGCGCTCGTGGGCGTGCTCGTGCCGGCGGCGGCGCTGGAGATGGCCCTGCGGACGGACCTGCCGTGGCGCGGCCTGTGGGCCGTCGTGGTGATCGGACTGGTGCCCACCCTGCTGTGGCGCCGGACCCGACCGCTGCTGGTGCTCGTCATCGCCATGGCCGCCACGGGCCTGGTCCCGCTCCTCACCGGCGAGCGCGTCGAGCCCTACACGACGGCGTTCGTGCTGATCCTGGTGTACTCGGTGGTCAGGTGGGGTTCCGGGCGCGAGGCGGTCGTCGGCCTGGCCATCGTGCTCGGAGGCGTGTGCGTGTCCATAGCGCTGCGCCACCTCGCTCTCTTGGACGCGATCGGCGGGCTCACCGTGATGTTCACGGCGACCGCCCTCGGCGTCGCCACGCGCTACCGGGGCCGCCTGCGGGCGCGTGAACTCGACCAGGTCAAGCTGGTGGAACGCGAACGGCTGGCCCGCGACCTGCACGACACGGTCGCCCACCACGTGTCGGCGATCGCGATCCGCGCCCAGGCGGGCCTCGCGACCGCCGTGACGCAGCCGGACGCCGCGACCGACGCGCTGCGCCTGATCGAGGCCGAGGCCTCGCGCGCCCTCGCCGAGATGCGCGCGATGGTCCGCGTCCTGCGGCGCGACGAACCCGTCGACCTGGCGCCCAGCCCGCGCATCGCCGACCTCGGGCAGCTCGCGACGTCGTCCCGCACCGGCCCGTCGGTCGAGGTGGGGCTCGCGGGCGACCTGGACGGCGTCCACCCGTCGGTCGACGCCGCGGTCTACCGCCTGGCCCAGGAAGCGGTCACCAACGCGCGGCGGCACGCCCGGCACGCCACCCGCATCGAGGTGCGCGTCGACGCCGACGACACGTCGGTGCGGCTGCGCGTGAGCGACGACGGCGACGCCTCCGCCGGCGCCTCCGCCGAGCCGGGGTACGGGCTCATCGGCATGGCCGAGCGCGTCGACCTGCTCGGCGGCACCTGCACCGCCGGTCCCGACCGCGACCGGGGCTGGACCGTGACCGCCACCGTGCCCCGGACGGGAACGGGCGCGTGACCGTCCGCGTGGTCGTGGCCGACGACCAGGAGATCGTCCGCACCGGGCTCGCGATGATCCTCGACGCCCAACCGGGCATCGAGGTCGTCGGCGCGGCGGCCGACGGGCGACGGGCCGTGGAACTCGCCCGACGCCTGCGCCCGGACGTGTGCCTGTTCGACATCCGCATGCCCGGTCTCGACGGGATCGAGGCCACCCGGCTGCTGGCCGGACCGGACGTGGCCGACCCGCTCGCCGTCGTCGTCATCACCACGTTCGACCTCGACGAGTACGTCTTCGCCGCGCTCCGGGCGGGCGCCGTCGGCTTCCTGCTCAAGGACGCCGGTCCCGCGCTGCTCGCCCAGGCCGTCCACGCCGCCGCCGAGGGCGACGCGCTGATCGCGCCGAGCATCACCGCCCGGCTGCTCAAGACCTTCGCCGCCGTCGAACCGGTCGCGCCCGCCCAACCCCTGGAACCGCTCACGGACCGCGAGGAGCAGGTCCTGCTCACCGTGGCACGCGGGCGGACGAACCGCGAGATCGCCGACGAGCTGCACATCACCCTGAGCACGGTCAAGACGCACATCGCGAGCCTGATGACCAAGCTGGCCGCCCGCAACCGGGTCGAGATCGCCATGTGGGCCTACGAGACGAACCGCCTCACCGGCCGCCCCCGGTCGACCTGACCCGACCCGGCCCGGCCTGACCCGACCGACCTGTCCGACCGAACCCGCCTGCCGGAGCGAACCCGCCGCCACGCCCCCGCGCCGCCGGCCGAAAGTACTAGTCGCACCTGCCCGGGAGTACTGCCCGGCTCCGGCCCTTCTCCCGATGTCCGCCACGTCGCCCGTCACCAGACTCGGATCACACCGAGACCGGGCGACCGGACCGACGAAGGGCCTCCGCCGTGACCTCCTCCCGCAGGGCCGACTGGCTCGTGCCCACCGCCTTGATCGCGCTCACGCTCATCCCGATGGCCGGCGGCGCGCTGCGCCTCACCGACCTGGCCGGCGGCGAGGTCACCCCGGAGAACGCGCGGTTCTTCGCCGCGCCGGCGCCGGTGGTGCTGCACATCGTCGGTGCCGTCCTGTACTGCCTAGGGGGCGCCTTCCAGTTCGCGCCGGGGTTGCGCCGCCGGCACCGGGCCGGGCACCGCGCCCTCGGCCGGGTGCTCGTCCCGGCCGGCCTGCTGATGGCCCTCACCGGCCTGTGGATGACGTTGTTCTACCCCTTCCCCGAAGGGGACGGCCACCTCCTCGCCGCCTTCCGGCTGGTGACGGGCTCCGCCACGGCCCTGGCCCTGGTCCTCGGCCTCCGGGCGATCCTGCGGCGGGACGTCGTCCGGCACCGCGCGTGGATGATCCGCGCCTACGCGATCGCCCAGGGCGCGGGCACGCAGGCGCTCGTCACCATCGCCTGGGTCCTGCTCGTCGGCCCGGCCACCGGCTTGACCAGGACGCTGCTGCTGGGCCTCGGCTGGGCGATCAACATCGTCGTGGCGGAATGGCTCATCGGTGAACCGGCCAGGGGTCGGCGCGCGTTGTACCGGGCAAGGAGAGCAGAGAGGACCGCATGACCGAGGACACCGCGGACCGCCGCGGTCGCCGCACGGCGGTCACCGCCTCGGCCGCCGCGCTCGTCCTGCTCGCGCTGCTGATGCCCGGCGACGCCGACTCGCTGGCACCGGCCGCGTTCCTCCGCCTCCCGGTGGAGGCGCTGCTCGGCGTGGTGCTGGTGCTGGTGCTGCCGGAACGGGCGCGACGCGTCGCGGCGCCGGTGGGCGGGGCCCTGCTCGGCCTGCTCCTCGTGCTGAAGGCGCTGGACGTCGGGTTCGACGCGGTGCTGCACCGGCCGTTCGACCTGGTGCTCGACTGGCCGCTGCTGGAGCCCGCGGTGGACTACGTGGACGTCACGGCGGGGCGGTTCGCGGCGGTGGCGGTCGTCGTCCTCGCCGTCCTCCTGGCGGCGGGGGTGGTGTTCCTGGCGGCACGGTCCGCGGTGCGGCTGAGCGGAGTCGTGGTCCGCCACCGGATCGCCGCCGCCCGCGTCGTCGCCGTCCTCACCGTCGTGTGGATCACGCTCGCCGGCCTCCAACCCGCACCCGTCGGCCCGGTCGCGTCCCACAGCACGGCGGAGTTCGTCTACGACCAGGCACGGCGGGTGCACGCCGGACTGCGCGACCGCGGCCGGTTCGCCGCGGAGTCGGCGGTGGACCCGTTCGCCGCCACGGCGGCCGGGGAGATGCTGACCTCGTTGCGCGGCAAGGACGTCGTCGTGGCGTTCGTCGAGAGCTACGGGCGTTCCGCCGTCGAGCACCCGGACATCGCGCCGCACGTCACCCCGGTGCTCGACTCGGGCGCACGCCGACTCTCCGACGCCGGGTACGCCTCCCGCAGCGCCTATCTCGCCTCGCCGACCGCGGGCGGCGGCAGCTGGCTCGCCCAGGCCACCCTGCTGTCCGGGCTGTGGATCGACAACCAGCAGCGCTACCGCACGCTCCTGGCGAGCGACCGGCTCACGCTCGGCGGCGCGTTCCGGCGCGCGGGCTGGCGTTCGGTCGGCGTCATGCCGGGCATCACGAAGGCGTGGCCGGAAGGCGGGTTCTTCGACTACGACCGGATCTACGCGTTCGACGACCTCGACTACCGCGGCCCGCGCTTCGGCTACGCCACCGCGCCCGACGAGTTCACGATGTCGAAGTTCCAGCAGTTCGAGCGCGCCGACGAGCACGCGCCCGTGATGGCGGCGATCCCCCTGCTGTCCAGCCACGCGCCGTGGTCGCCCGCGCCGACGCCGGTCGGCTGGCACAACGTCGGCGACGGCTCGGTGTTCCACTCCATGACCTCCGGCGAGGCCCCCGCGGAGGACATGTTCGGTCGCGACCCGGCGCTCGTGCGGTCCGACTACTCGCGCACGGTCGAGTACTCGATCAACACCCTGGTGTCCTACGTCGAGACCTACGGCGACGACGACCTCGTGCTCGTCTTCCTCGGCGACCACCAGCCCGCGCCGTTCGTCACCGGCCCGGACGCGGGTCGGGACGTGCCGATCACCGTCGTGACCCGCGACCGGGCCGTGCTCGCCCGCACCGACGCCTGGGGTTGGACCGACGGCCTGGACCCCGGTCCTCAAGCGCCCGTGCGCCCCATGGACACCTTTCGCGACCAATTCCTGACCGCGTTCCGCTAGCCGCTTCCGGTGGATGTCCGATCGGCGCCGGCGGCGAATGCACTACCGTCGGCGGCGCAGATGGATGACTTCACGGGGGAGTGCGATGAGATCCTTCCGACGCAGACTGCTCACCGCCACCGCCTTCACGGCGGCGACGGTGCTGGTCAGCGCATTGGCCACGGCGACGACCGCGACCGCGGGCGGTGACGTCAACGCCCTGCTGGCCGAGTCGCTGCGGCAGGCCGTGGTCGCGCAGGACTTCAAGGACGTGCTCGACCTGACCCCGCCCGAGCAGGCGGGGGCGTCGTCGAAGGCGGGGGCGCCGGAGAAGTACGACCCGCTGTCGGCCGAGGAGGCGTCGACGGCCCGGCTCGACGCCGCCGCGGCCCGGCCGCTGCACCAGACGCCGAACATGGACCTCGCGGTGATCGAGCTCGACCGCCTCGGCCGCCCGATCGCGATGGCCGACGTCCTGCTCAGCCCGCAGTACCCGAACGGGATCGTGGTGCCGCTCAACGAGCGGACGATCTCCGCCGACAAGGTGCGCTACCGCTGGTGGGACGACACCGAGTGGGACGTCAACGGCGGCCGGGGTACCCGTGACGTGCTCGCGGGGCGGGAGAACGCGCCCATCGACTTCTCCTCGCCGTACCCGGCGTCGGTGCTCAAGCTCATGGTCGGCTTCGGCGTGCTCCGGCTGGCCGACCGGGGCCGGGTCGACCTCGACGCGGTCTACGACTACCGGCCGGTGACGCAGCACCCGGTGTGCGGCGCCGCGTCCAGCAAGGTGATCCGGCAGCACTTCGACGAGATGATCACCAAGTCGCAGAACGAGTCCACCTGCGCGTTGATCAAGATGATCCACGACCTCGGCGCGTGGGACGAGGTCAACCGCACGTTCGTCGAGCTCGGCATGCCGACGCTGATGGTCACCGGCACCAACCCGGAGAACGGCGGCCGCTGGATCGGGTCGAACATGAGCAGCATCGACACCGCGAAGCTGCTCCTGCTGGTCAACGGCGGCTCCGGCGTGCTGTGGACGACCGACGCGGGCAGGCTCGTCACGCGCAACGAGCTCACCGAGGCGTCCCGCGTGCAGTTCATCAAGTCGCTGGGCAACCAGGGCCACAACGAGATGCTGTCCACCACGAACCACTGCGGGCGCGACTACCCGGTGCAGGGCATCGCGCAGCTGACCCCGCCGCGCTGGGTCCAGCCCGACGGCACGATGAAGGTCGGCGACGCCGTGTACGACAGCGACGTCCGGCCGTGCGACGCGGTCGCCGAGGTGACGTTCGGCCACAAGACCGGCTGGGTCGACACGACCGGCAGCGACGCGGGCATCGTGAAGTCCCTGCCCGGCAACACGCGGCGCAACTACATCGTGGTCGCGTTCAGCAACCTGGGCACCGACTACGTCGACACCTACCGTCCCGCCAACCGGCCCGGCGTCTTCCCGGTGCTCTACACCGAGAAGTACGCCAAGCTGGGCGCCGCCGTCGACGACATCATGACGGCGATCGCGCCGCTGCCCCACTGGAACGTGCGCCAGGGTTAGCCGCGTGGGCGATCACCCGGCGCAACGCCGCCGGGTGATCGCCCACCCCCCGGTCCGCGACATCGCGGGCCCGCCCACCCCGAACCGCCTCCACACCCCCCGGCAACCCCGCCCGGGCCACACCCTGCCGCCCCTTCCCGGACGATCCCGCGCCGTCACGCCTGGTCGTGCCGCTCCAGCAGGGCCCGCAGCACCGCCATCTCCGCGGCGAGCGCCTCGCGGCCCGCGGCGGTGACGCTCACCCACGTCTTCGGGCGCTTGCCGTCGTAGCCCTTCTCGACCGCCAGCAGACCGGCCTCTTCGAGCACCGTGACGTGCCGGGACAGGTTGCCCGCGGTGAGGTCCAGGACGGACCTGAGGTAGCCGAACTCGACCCTCTTGACCTCGGCCGCGATCGTCAGGACGCCCAACCGGTGCCGTTGGTGGACGGTGTCGTCCAGGCCCGACGTGGGGTGTTCGGTCATGCCGCGATCCTGCCCCGCGCCCGACGGGCGACGAGGCCGCCGACCCCGCCGAGCACGAGGACCAGGGCCGACGACAGCAGATCACCGAAGTCCAGCACCGCGACCGGCCACAGCAGCGTGCCGTAGACCCACGTCACCCACCCGTTCACGAACAGCGCCCAGACCGCGAACAGCACGGCGAACGACGTGCACAGCGCACTGCGCTCCACCCACGCCAGCCCGAGCACCCCCACCGCCACCACGAGCAACGGGCCGTACGGGAAGACCATCACCAGGTGGGCGACCAGGACCAGCGACAGGATCACGATCGCGGTCCGCAGCTTCCGCTTCGCGAGCAGCGTCGCCACCACGACCCCGACGACCAGGACCGTGAGCGCGACCGGCCAACCCCATGAGGAGAAGATCAGCCGGGTGACGAGCGGCACGCCCAGCAGCGGGAGGACCAGCACGAACAAGGTCACCTGGGCGTAGAGGCGCGTCGAGGTCTCCACCCCGACCTTCCCGGCCCGCCACCGGTACCACCAGACCGTCGCCAGGAACCCGGCGGTCAGCGCGCCCATCCAGTAGAAGTCCTTACCCAGCGACGGGTGGTTGCCGAACGCGAGCCCGGTCGCCTGCCCGGTCGGGTGCAGCCAGTGCCACAACGCCGGCAGCTCGTTCATCGACCAGGAACAGGCGGACACGCACCGCTCGGGCAGGTACAGCGGGATCGCCGCCGCGACGATCGCCCCGAACAGCAGGAACGGGAACCAGTACCCGTGCCGGTCACGGCGGGCGCGCCGCCGCAACGCCGTCAACTCGTCGAGCAGGTCCTTCGGGTCACCGGCCACCGCACGTCCCCCAACTCCTCGCTGATGCAATCGAGTTTGCATTACAAACCTAATGCGGTCAACCGCCGCGGGAGGGCCCCGTGCCGAGCCGGGCTCCGGGCGCGTACACCCGATCGGAAAAGCGGTTGGCGCGTCCGCCCGGATTCCGGTGGACTTCCCGGCATGAGCGACCAGCCCGTAGTGCGACCGGCGCCCGTCAGCGGCTTCCCGGAGTGGCTGCCGCACGTGCGCCTGGTCGAGCTGCGCTGGCTGGACGGGATCCGCGCCGCCTTCGAGCGCTACGGCTTCTGCTCCGTCGAGACGCCCGCCGCGGAACGCCTCGAAGTGCTCATGGCCAAGGGCGAGACGTCCAAAGAGGTCTACACGCTCGGCCGGGTCCAGGGCTCGGACGACGGGCAACTCGGCCTGCGCTTCGACCTCACCGTGCCGTTCGCCCGGTACACGGCGCAGCACTTCAACGAGCTCGTCTTCCCCTTCAAGCGCTACCAGATCCAGCGCGCCTGGCGCGGCGAACGGCCGCAGGACGGGCGGTTCCGCGAGTTCACCCAGTGCGACGTCGACGTGATCAACGTCGACGAGGTGCCGATCCACTTCGACGCCGAGCTGCCGCGCATCGTGCACGAGGTGCTGACCTCGCTCGGCCTGCCGCCGTGGACCATCAACGTCAACAACCGCAAGGTGTTGCAGGGCTTCTACGAAGGCCTGGGCATCGAGGAGCCGCTCGACGTGATCAGGGCCGTGGACAAGATCGACAAGATCGGTCCCGACGGCGTGGCGTCCCTGCTGGCCGACCGACTCGACCCGGCCCAGACCAAGTCCGTCCTCGACCTCGCGGGACTCCGCGGCGGTGGTGTCGACGACGTGCGCGCGTTGGGCGTGCGGTCGGCGCTGCTGGACGAAGGGCTCGAAGAGCTGGACTTCGTCCTGCGCGAGCTGTCCGACCTGCCCGAGGTGGTGGCCGACTTCTCCATCGCCCGCGGCCTGGACTACTACACCGGCACCGTCTACGAGGGGAAGTTCGTGGACTGGCCGGAGTACGGCTCGATCTGCTCCGGCGGTCGGTACGAGAACCTGGCCGGGTCGTTCATCCGGCGCAGGCTGCCCGGCGTCGGCATGTCGATCGGGTTCTCCCGCATCTTCGCCAAGGTGCTGTCCGCCGGCCTGCTCGAGACGGGCCCGAGCACGCCAGCCGACGTCCTCGTCGTCCTGCCGCCGAACCGCCGCCGGACCGCCACCGAGACGGCGAAGGCGTTGCGCGCCAACGGCTTCAACGTGGAGCTGTACCACCAGGAGGACAAGGTGGCCAAGCAGGTCCGCTACGCCTCCCGCAAGGGCATCCCGTTCGTGTGGTTCCCGCCGTTCGAGGACGGCCGGCCGCACGAGGTGAAGGACCTGGCCACCGGCGCGCAGACCGCGGCCGACCCGGCGACGTGGTCGCGCGGACAGGGCTGAGCCCGCGCGACCAGCGCCTGTCAGCCAGCGGCTGACCAGCGATCGTCAGCAGCCGGCAGCCGGCAGCGGCCGGCGTGCCGTCAGCGCTTGGCCAGCCGGTTCGGGATGGGGGCCAAGGGGTAGGTCTGCCAGAAGAACCGGTCGGCCGCGTGCTGGTCGGCGGCGAAGTTGACCGCCTCCACGATCTTCCGCCCGCGGATCCGGAACGCGAGTGCCCACGTGATGTCCAGGCCCTCCGGCGTGGTGCTCCAGCCGCGGTGCAGGTCGACGACCCACTCGCCGTCCGCGGCGAGGAAGATCGGCTCCGCGCGGAAGCCCGCCTTGGCGAGCTCGCCGAAGAACGCCAGCACCTCCTCAACGCCGACCTTGGTGCCCGACAACGGGTGGTGGCCCGGGATCGTCCACCGGATGTCGTCGGCGAAGAACCGGCGCAGGGAGTTCACGTCACCGGAGCCGTAGGCCGCGTAGTAGTCCTTGATCAGCCGCACGTTCGGGTGCTCGGCGGAGGTCTCGGAGGTCGAGGCCGTCGCGGCGCCCGTGCCGAGCAGCGAGCCCGCCGCCACGCCCACCGCGGTCGCGCCCAGGCCGCGCAGCACGTCGGCCCGGGACAGGTGTTCCGTCATCTCACCCTCCTGGTGGTTGATCAGCTGTTCCAACGGGTGCTCGCGCCCGCCGTCGCGTCGAGCACGGTGCCGGAGACGTACCGGGCCCGCGGCGAGGCGATGTCGAGCGCCACCACGTCCGCGCCCGCGCGCGCCAACGCCACGCACGTCGCCCGGCCGATGCCGCAGGCCGCACCGGTGACCAGGGCGACCTGCCCGCGCAGCTCTCCACCGGACTGCCCCGCCGCACTCTCGCCCGGCGGCCCCTGCGCCGCACCCGCCACACCCGCACCTGCCACACCCGCACCTGCGCCGGCGGCCATCAGACCCGCGACACCGGCGCCCGCCAACAGCGTGCGCCGGTGCACCTTCTCCCCGTCGTCCATGGTCCCGATCGTGCGCAGCGGGCCGGTGCGCTGTCCAAGACCTGTGCCGATGCCGTTCGGTAATAGGGAGGCCCCGGGCACGGGTGGTGCGCCACCATGCCCTGGTGGACGAACTGGAACGGCTCCTGGACTCCTACGACGTGCGGTGGACCGAGCCGGACCCCGTGCTCAGGCTGCTCGCCGAGATCGACGCGACGGGTGACGAGGCGGCGGGCCTCGCGGCGTTGGCGACGCTGGCCCGTCGGCCGCGCGCGGTGATCGCGCTGGACTCCTACGCCCGCCAGGTGCGCTGGCACGTGGCCGAGGACTACGTGCCGCCGCAGCTGACGAAGGCCGGCCGTGCCCAGCGGGTCGCGTCGCCCTTGGGCATCGCGTTGGCCAGCACGCACGGCGACGGGCGGCTGCGGGAGCGCGCGGTCGAGCAGATCGTCGCGCGGGGGTTGCCGGAGCTGGTGCCGTTCCTGGCGCTGCGGACCGGCGACTGGGTGCCGGAGGTCCGCGACCGGGCGCGCGGAGGGCTGGCCGTGCTGCTGCACCGCGACCCCGCACGGGTGCTGCCCGCCGCCGTGGGTGTCGGGTTGTGGATCGGGTCGTGGCTGCGGGGGACGTTCGTGCACCACCAGCTCCGGGCCGTCGCGGCGGATCCCCGTGCGCCGCTGGAGTCCTTGTTGCAGTCGCCGGACCGGGAGGTGCGCGCGTTCGCGTTCGAGGCCGGGACGTGGCGGCTGGACCGGAAGGCGTCGGTCGCGTTGACGGCTCCGGACGTGCGGCTGCGGTCCTCGGCGGCCCAGGCGGCGGCGCGGGACTGCGTCTGGTCCGCGCGGGTGGAGGTGTTGCGGCGGTTGGCCGCGTCACCGCACGCGGAGGTGCGGGTGGAGGCGTTGACCGGCTTGGTGCGGTTGGGCCGTGACGCGGAGGTGGTGGCGTACCTGGACGACAAGTCGTCGCTGGTGCGCGCGCTGGCACGGGCGGCGGCGTCACGGGTGGGCGTGGACGTGCCCGCCCACTACCGGTCACGGGTGACCGCGGGCGCGATCGACGGGTTCGCCGAGGTGGGCGGCGACGGGCGGCACCTGGTGGAGTTGCTGGCCCACCCGACGGGCCGGATCCGGGCCCGTGCCGTGCGGGCGTTGCGGGTGCTGGAGCAGGTGACCGACGACCTGGTGCTGCCGTTGCTGCGCGACCCGTCGTCGCTCGTGGTGCGGGAGGCGACGGTGGCGTTGCGCTCGGTGCCGGCGGCGTTGCCGTGGGAGTTGCTGGGCGACGAGCGGCCCGCGGTGCGGACCGCCGGCTACCGGCTGGCGCGGCGGCTCGGCCGGGTCGCCGAGTTGCGCGCGGCGTTGACGGCGGTGGGCGACTCGCACGTCCGGTTGGCGCGGCGCGGTCGGGCGGACGTCGTGCGGATCGCGCACTCCCTGGTGTCGGTGCCGTGGCGTCGGCGGACCGTCGCGCCGTTGGAGGTGGGCGCGGCGGAGGCGCCCGGCCTGCGGGCGTTGCTGGCACGGGCGGCCGTCGACCTGGACGAGCAGACCACTCACCTGCTGCGGACACTGCTGGGCTGACCTGGTCGGCGCGGACCGCGCCGACCAGGGGTCAGGTGCGCATCTCGCGCGTCCGCCACATCACCAGCACGAAGTACGGCGTGCCGATCAACGCGATCACCAGCCCGGCCGGCACCTGCGCGGGCGCGATGACGGTCCGACCCACGGTGTCCGCCGCGCTCACGAGCACCGCGCCCACCCCCGCCGCGACCGGCAGCACGCGCGCGTGCCGACCGCCCACCAACGACCGGGCCAGGTGCGGCGCGACCAACCCCACGAACGCCACCACACCGATCGCCGACACGGCCGTCGCCGCCAGCACGCCCGCCGCCAGCAGGATCACCAGCCGCGACCGCTCCACCCGCATGCCCAGCACGCGCGGCGTGTCCTCGTCCAGGCTGTGCAGGTCGAGCTCGCGGTGCCGCGCCCACAGCAACGGGGTCAGCAGCACCAGCGCCAGCGCCGTGGGCACCACCTGCTCCAACGTCCGCCCGTACGTCGAGCCGGACATCCACGTCAGCGCCTTCGCGGTGTTCCACGGGTCCGACGTCACGATCAGCAGCGTGATCAACGCCATCCCGGCCGACCACATCGCGATGCCGATGACGACCAGCCGGTCCGAGTCCAGCCCCGACCGCCACGCCAGCCCGTAGACCAGCGCGAACGCCACCATCGCGCCCACGCCCGCCGCACCCGCGATGTGCCACGCGCCGGCCAGCGGCACCGCCGTGATCAACGCGATCGCGGCCAGCCCGGCGCCCGCCGTGATGCCGAGCAGACCGGGTTCCGCCAACGGGTTGCGGCTCACCGACTGGATGCCGCACCCGGCCACCGCCAGCGCCGCGCCCGCCACCAGCGCCGCCAGCACGCGCGGCAGCCGCTGGTCGACCACGAACGTCAGCGCCGTGCCCGTCCGCCCGGCGAACCAGTTCGCCAGGTCGCCCAGCAGCACCAACCGGTCCCCGAGCATCAGGCCCGCCGTCGGCGCCGCGACCAGCAGCACGCCCAGCACCACCGACGTCACCACGAGCCGCCGCGACGACCCCGCCACGCCGACCCGGCCGGCCGGCGCCTGGCGAGGCGTCCCGCTCGACCGCCCCCGCCGCGCCAACCAGATCAGCACCACCGCGCCCAGGACCGTGGTCATCACGCCGGTCGGCACCCGGACGGCCGCCGCCGAGCCCATGACCGCCCGCAGCAGCACGTCCGCGCCGAGCACGATCACCACGCCGACGAGCCCGGAGAACGGCAGCAGCATCCGGTGCTTGCCCAACCCGGGCACGAACGGCGTCAGCAGCCGGGTGATCACCGGCGCGCTCAGCCCGACGAACCCGATCGGCCCGGCGACCGTCACCGCCGCCGCCGTCAGCGCCACGGTCAGCAGCACCGCGCCCACGCGCGTCCGCCGCACCTTCAACCCCAGCACGGTCGCGT
Source organism: Actinosynnema sp. NPDC049800 (assembly GCF_040656635.1). Taxonomy (NCBI): domain Bacteria; kingdom Bacillati; phylum Actinomycetota; class Actinomycetes; order Pseudonocardiales; family Pseudonocardiaceae; genus Actinosynnema; species Actinosynnema sp. NPDC049800. The sequence goes on from NZ_JBFAMT010000010.1 coordinate 47,014, forward strand.
TGTCGTCACCCAGGGCCAGGATGTCGAGCGACCGGCCCATCACCAGCAACGCCGCCACCGCGACCACCACGACCGGCGTCATCTGCGCGGTCGCGTCCAGGTCGCTCACGGTCAGCGAACCGGAGCCCCAGGCGAACAGCCCGGTCGTCTCCTGCTCGTACATCAGCAGGAGCAGGACCGTCGCCGACTGGAGCGTCAACATGACCGCCGAGCCGACGAGCACCAGCCGCGGGCTGGTCGAACCGCCGCCGGACAGCGCGAGCACGACGACCGCCGCCGCGAGCCCGCCGACGAACGCCGCCGCGCCCGCGGGCAGCGTGGGCAGGCTCAACCCGAACGCCGCGATCGCGACCACGGCCAGGTGCGAGCCCGCGTTCACGGCGAGCGTGTCCGGCGAGGCCAACGGGTTGCGCGCCACCGACTGCATGCCCGCGCCGGCCACGCCGAGCGCGACGCCGAGCAGCAACGCGGCCAGCAGGCGCGGCACGCGCGAACCCTCCAGCACGGCGAGGGTCTGCGCGTCCCCGTTGCCCACCAGGGCGTTGAGCACGTCGAGCACACCGGTCGACGCGGTGCCCTGGGTGAGGTGGACGGCGGAGAGCACGGCGATGAGCGCCACGATCCCCGCCGTCACGACGGCGGTGCGCATCATCAGGCGGTGGCAGCCTTCACGAACTGCTCGGCGACGTGGATGACCGACTTCGGCCCGCCGAACGTCCACGTGCCCGGCTCCAGCTTGACGACCTTCTTGCTCACCACGAACGGCAGCCGCTGCCACACCGGGTTCGCGGCGAGGCCGGTGGTGAACACGTCGTCCTCGGAAGCGCTGTAGAACAGCATGGTCTTCGGGTCGGTGAGCGCGGTCAGGCCCTCGACGTCGGTGGCGCCGAGGCCCCACTGCGGGTCGACCTCGCCGGTCCACGCGTTCTTCAGGCCGACCGCCTCGGCGGCGTCGGAGACCAGCGAGCCCTTGCCGAACGGGCGGATGTTGACCGTGCTGCCCTCGAGCCAGCCGTCGGCCATGAGGAACGGCGTGCCGGTCGCGCCCTTGGCCTCGACGGCCTTCTTGCCGTCGGCCAGCGCGGTGTCCAGTTCGGACAGCAGCTTGTCGCCCTCGGCGGACTTGCCGACCGCCTGCGCGATCAGCTTGGTGTCCTCGCGCAGCCGGTCCAGGTTGCGGGCGGCGTCGCTGGCCTGGGTGACGACCACGGGGACGTACTTCTCCAGCTGGTTGGCCAGCGTCTCGTCCCGGCCCTTGGCCATGATCACCAGGTCGGGGTCGAGCGCGACGATCGAGTCGACGCTGGGCTCGTTGCGCTTGCCGACGTCCTTAACGTCGGCGGCGAGCGGCACCGTCGCGTCCCACGTCTTGTAACCGGCCGCGTCCGCGACACCCACCGGCATGACACCCAGTGAGGCGATGGTTTCGGTCTCGGCCCACTCCAGCGTGACGACCTTCTTGGCCGGGGCGTCGAGCTTGACCTCCTTGCCGCGGGCGTCGGTCACGGTGACCGGCCCGCCGGCGGACTCGGTCGGCGTGGACGTGGGCGTCTCGGTCGTGCCGCAGGCGGACAGCAGCACAGCTGCCGTCACGAGGGCAGGGGCGAGCAAGCGCATGGCTGGGACCTCTCAGGGTGAAGGGAAGGGGGTCAGACCGGTCGCGGGGTGTGCCTGCCGAGGGGGCGGCAGTGGATCGCGCCGGTCACCGGGTCGTCGGCGACGTGCACCGTGACGCCGTAGGCGTGGGTCAGGTGCGCGCCCGTGAGGACGTCGCGGACCCCGCCGGCCGCGACGACCTTGCCCTCGCTCAGCAGCACGACCTCGTCGGCGATGATCGCCGCGTGGTCGAGGTCGTGCAGCACCACGCCGACCGCCACGTCGTGGTCGTTCGCCAGGTCGCGCACGACGTCGAGCACCTCGACCTGGTAGCGCAGGTCGAGGTGGTTGGTCGGCTCGTCGAGCAGGAGCACGGAGGTCTGCTGCGCCAGGCACGACGCCAGCCACACGCGCTGCAGCTCGCCGCCGGACAGCTCGTCCACGCCGCGGTCGGCCATCGCGGTCACGCCGGTCAGGTCCATGGCGCGCTCGATGGCGGCGCTGCCCTCCAGGTCCACGCCGCGCCACCCGGTCCGGTACGGGTACCGGCCGTAGGAGACGACGTCGCGCACCGACACGCCCGACGGCGTCGGCCGCTGCTGGGTGAGCAGGGTGACGTTGCGGGCGAACTCCTTGCCGGACAGGGGGGAGTGGCCCCACACCGACCGCTCGCCCATCCGGACGTTCCCCTCGCGCGGCCGGTGCAGCCGCGCCAGCGAGCGCAGGACGGTCGACTTGCCGGACCCGTTCGGTCCGACGAGCGCCGTCACGGCGCCGGCGCGGAGTCCGAGCGAGACACCGTGCACCACCGCGCGGTCGTGGTGCGCCAGGACCAGTTCCTCACCGGCGAGCAGCGCGTCTCCCTTAGACATGAGGGGAGCCTAACCTAATGTGCGGGATCACCCATCTGGCCGTGATCTACTGCACTTCCCGGCCTATTCGGTAACGCAGCGCGATCAAGATCAGCCGTTGAAGTGGCGCCGCGTGTCCGCCACCAGCGAGTCGAACACCAGCGCGTTCAGCCGGCCGCCCACCTTGAGCCCCGGCTCGTAGGCGAACGTCCAGGTGAGCCTCGCCCCCTCGGCCGACCGCTCCACCAGGTAGTCCTCGCCGAACCGCCGGAACACCGGCAGGTTGGCCCGGTCGACCAGGAACGACTGCCGGCGGCCCTCCTCCCAGCGGATGAACACCTCGCGCAGCCGCAGCACGCCGAGCACGGCCGTCGTGCGCGTCGTGCCGACCCCGAACGGGCGAGGGGAGGTGTACTCCACCGAGGACAGCAGCCGGCACCACCACAGCGGGTTCGAGGCGGCCAGGCCACGCCACACACGTTCGGGTGACACCGGCAGGTCCAGCACGTAGCTGCGGCGCTGCGGTGCCGAGTCGAAGAAGTCCACGTCGAACGGCTCCAAGCGGGGCACGTCGTCCAGTGTGCGGCCTGCGTGCCGGTTTCACCGCTCGTCGACGTGATCCCACTGCGGGGATCCGGCCACCCGATCGGCGGTGACCGGGCGCGACCACTCGGAGCGGCGCCGGGTTGAGCCGGTCGGGCGGATCCCGTGCCCGAACGTGTGGATCACCACCGCGGGGTCTTGGCGGTCACGGGAGGGCACTGGTTGCCTACACCCGGTAGGCCCCGACGAGAGGTGCGAGCCGATGGCGCAGCCGTTCCAGCTGCCGGATTTCTACCTGCCCTACCCGGCACGGCTCAATCCGAACCTGGAGCGCGCGCGGGCGCACACGAAGTCGTGGGCGCACGAGATGGACATGATCGACGTGCCGCAGCACGGCACGGTCGTCTGGACCGACGAGGACCTCGACTCCCACGACTACGCCCTGCTCTGCGCCTACACCCACCCGGACGCCTCGCCGGAGGACCTCGACCTCGTCACCGACTGGTACGTGTGGGTCTTCTACTTCGACGACCACTTCGTCGAGCTCTACAAGCGCAACCCGGACGTGGCGGGCGCGAAGGCCTACCTCGACCGGCTGCCGCTGTTCATGCCGGTCGAGGGCGCGATCACCGAGGCGCCGACGAACCCGGTCGAGAAGGGCCTCGCCGACCTGTGGGCGCGCACCGTCGGCAGCCACTCGCCGGACTGGCGCCGCCGGTTCGCGGCCAACACCGAGCACCTGCTCGACGAGTCCATGTGGGAGCTGCTGAACATCTCCGAGGGCAGGCTCGCCAACCCGATCGAGTACGTCGAGATGCGCCGCAAGGTGGGCGGCGCGCCGTGGTCGGCGAACCTGGTCGAGCACGTCACCGGCCTGGAGGTGCCCGCCCGGATCGCCCTGACCCGCCCGATCGGCGTCCTGCGCGACACGTTCGCCGACGCCGTGCACCTGCGCAACGACCTGTTCTCCTACGAGCGGGAGGTGCTGGACGAGGGCGAGCTGAGCAACGGCGTCCTGGTGCTGGAGAAGTTCCTGGACATCCCGACCCAGGAGGCCGCCGAGGCGGTCAACGACCTGCTCACCTCCCGCCTGCACCAGTTCGAGCACACCGCCGTCACCGAGGTGCCGCGCCTGCTCGACGAGCACGCCGTCGACCCGGCCGGCCGCCTCGCCGTGCTGGCGTACGTGAAGGGCCTGCAGGACTGGCAGGCGGGCGGTCACGAGTGGCACGCCCGCTCCAGTCGCTACATGAACGAGGGCGCGGTCACCGCGAACCCGGTGCTCGGCGGCCCGACCGGACTGGGCACGAGCGCCCTCCGCTCGCTCGTCGCCACCGCGCCGCAACGCCTGCGCGCCTTCAGCCACGTGCCGTTCGAAGAGGTGCCGCCGATGCCCGAGCCGGCGCTGGACATGCCGTTCGCGGTGGCGGTGAGCCCGCACTGGCACGACGCGCGGGAGAAGAGCGTCGCGTGGGCGGGGGAGATGGGCTTCTTCGACGACGTGCCGCGCGTATGGACCGAGGGCAGGCTGCGCGACATGGACCTCGCGCTGTGCTCGGCGGGCATCGACCCGGACGCCACCCGGGAGGAGCTGGAGATCTCCGCGCTGTGGCTGACCTGGGGCACCTACGGCGACGACTACTACCCGGTCGCGTTCGGCCGCACGCCCGACCTGGCCACCGCGAAGGCCACCACCGACCGGCTCAAGCAGATGATGCCGCTGGAGGGCGCGTCGCCGTCCCCCGTGACCCCGCTGGAACGCGGCCTCGCCGACGTCTGGCAGCGCACCACCGCCCCGATGCCGCACGACAACCGGCGGCGGCTGCGCCACGAGGTGGAGCTGATGCTGGACAGCTGGCTGTGGGAGCTGGAGAACCAGCACGAGCACCGCGTGCCCGACCCGGTCGACTACGTCGAGATGCGCCGGCACACGTTCGGCTCGGAGCTGACCACGAGCATGGCCAGGCTCGGCCACGGCGGGCTGGTGCCCGACGAGGTCTACCGGACCCGCACCCTCCGCAACATCGAGAACTCGGCGATGGACTACGCCGCCATCGTCAACGACCTCTTCTCCTACCGCAAGGAGATCCAGTTCGAGGGCGAGCTGCACAACCTGGTGCTCGTCGTGCGCAATTTCCTCGACGTGGACCCGGATCGGGCGCGGGGAATCGCGACCGACCTGGCGAACGCGCGGTTGGCGCAGTTCCGGCACTCGGTGCGGGTCGAGCTGCCCGCGTTGTTCGAGGAATTGCGCCTCGAACCCGAAGTGCGCGAGGCGGTGAACCGGTACGTGGACGAGCTGAAGGACTGGATGTCCGGCATCCTCCACTGGCACCGGGAGGTCGTCCGCTACCACGACGCCGACCTGGCCAAGCGCTTCGGCGGCCGGGAAGTCGCGTTCCCGCCGCAGGCCCTGCGCGGTCCGACGGGCCTCGGCACGGCGTCCACCCGCATTCTGGTGAACAAAGGGTGACGTAAAGCTGAATACCGGTCGTCGTAATGGGGAACAGAAGTCCGGGGTGATTTACGAGACCTTTCACTCCTGAATTCCCCGGATTCGGTGGCAGTATTGGCGCCGTGGGCGAGGGCGGAGTGCGCTACCGGTTGTTGGGCCCGGTGGCGGCGCACCTCGACGGCGAACCGGTGCGGCTCGGCGGGCCCAAGCAGCGCGCGGTGCTCGCCGCCCTGCTGCTCAACGCCAACCGCGTGGTCTCCGAGGAGCGGCTGATCGGGCTCGTCTGGGACGGCGAACCGCCCACCAGCGCGCGCGGCCAGCTCCAGGTGCGGATCTGGGAGCTGCGCAAGCTCCTCGGCCGGTCCGCGATCGTGCGCCGCTCGCCCGGCTACCTGATCGAGGTGGCGCCGGGGCAGCTGGACGTCCAGGTGTTCTGCGACGCCGTCACGGCGGCCCGCGTCGACCTGGCCGAGGGGCGGGTGGACGCGGGGGTCGCCCGGCTGCGGGACGCGCTGGCGCTGTGGGAGGGCCCCGTGCTCGGCGGGGTGACCGAGGCGTTGCAGGACCGGGAGGGCCGCTCGCTCGACGAACGGCGGCTGGCCGCCGTGGAGGACCTGTTCGACGCCGAGCTGCGCGCCGGTCGGCACGCGGCCGTGATCGGCGAGCTGCGCCGGGCGGGCGACGAGCACCCGTTCCGGGAACGGCTCCAAGCCGCGTTGATGCTCGCCCTGCACCGGTCGGGCCGCACGTCCGAGGCGCTGGCGGCGTACGCGGAGACCCGGCGGCGGTTCACCGCCGAGCTGGGCATCGAACCGGGGCGCGCACTGCAGGAGCTGCACGTCCAGGTGTTGCAGGGCGAGGAGTCGGCGCCCGCGCCGGTGGCGCGTCCCGCCCAGCTGCCGCACGACGTGCGCGGGTTCGCCGGGCGGCACGCGGAGCTGGCGCGGTTGGACGACGCCGGGATCTGGGTGATCACCGGCGCGGCGGGGGTCGGGAAGACGGCGTTGGCGGTGCGCTGGGCGCGGCGGGCCCGGGACCGGTTCCCGGACGGGCAGCTGTACGTGGACCTGCGGGGGTTCGACGCCGACCACGAGCCCGTGCCGCCCGCCGCGGCCCTGGCGCAGCTGCTGCGCGCGCTGGGGCGGCAGCGGCTGCCGTCCGGGGTGGACGAGCTGGCCGCGCTGTACCGGACCGCACTGGCGGACCGGGACGTGCTGGTGCTGCTGGACAACGCGCGCGACGGGGACCAGGTCGCGCCGCTGCTGCCGCCGTCCGGGATGGTGCTGGTGACCAGTCGGCACCGGCTGGGCGACCTGGTCGCGCGGACCGGCGCGCGGTCGCTGCCGCTGTCCGTGCTGCCCGCCGCGGACTCCCGCGCCCTGCTGACCGGGGTCCTGGGCGTCGAGTCCTCCGACTCGCTCGACGAGCTGGCGCGCCTGTGCGGCCACCTGCCGCTCGCGTTGCGCATCGCCGCGGCGAACCTCGGGCCGCAGGTCCGGGTCGACGACCTGGTGGCCGAGCTGCGGGCCGACCCGTTGACCGGGCTGACCGTGGACGGCGCCGACGAGAGCCTGCTGACCCGGGCGTTCGGCGTGTCGTACGCGGCGTTGACGCCCGGCTCCCAGCGGCTGTTCCGGCTGCTCGGCCTCGTGCCGGGCGCCGACTTCACGCCACGCGAGGCCGCGGCGTTGCTGGACGTGCCGCCGGCCGAGGCCGCTCGGCTGCTGCACGGGTTGGCCGCCGCGCACCTGGTGGAGCGGCACGGGCCGGGCCGGTTCCGGTTCCACGACCTGGTGCGCGACTACGCGCGCACGTTGGGCGGGGAGGAGGGGGCGTGGGACCGGCTGGTGGGGTTCTGCGTGGCGGCGGTGGACGCGGTGGACCGGCACTTCAGCCGCCACCCGCTGCGGCTGCCGCGTGAGGCCGACCCGGAGTTCGAGGTGGACTTCGCGTCGTCCGCCGAGGCCGTGGCGTGGTTGGAGGCGGAGCACGACAACCTGACGGCCGTGCTGCGGCACGCCGCCGTGCGCGGTCCGCACCCGACGGCGTGGTACCTGGCGGACGCGATCCGGTCGGTGTTCCTGCACCGGGGGCTGCGGGCGGAGTGGCTGGACGTCGCGTTCCCGGTGCTGGCGGCGGCCCGCGGCGTGCCGCGCGTGGAAGCGTTGATGCGGCAGGGGATCGGCGCGGCGTGCGTGCACCTCGGGCGGCGCGACGAGGCGATCCGGCACCTGGAGGCGGCGTTGCTGGCGCACCGCGAGGCCGACTGGCCGGAGGGCGAGGCGGCGACCGCGAACAGCCTGGGCATCGCGCTGCTGGCGGCGGGCCGGTTCACCGAGGCGAGTGATCTGTTCACCCGGTCGTTGGACGCCGGGACGCGGACCGACCGGATGATGGCGTTGAACAACCTGGGTTTCGCCGAACGCCAGTCCGGTCGGCTGGACCGGGCGCTGGCGCACCTGGACCGCGCGCTGGCCATCAGCGTCGAGGACGGCTCGCAGTGGGGTGAGGCCGTGGCGCGGGTGAACCTGGGGTACGTGCTGCGGTCGTGCGGCGACCTGTCGGGGGCGCGTGAGCACCTGATGGCGGCGTGCGCGCTGCACCGTCACCTGGGCAACCGCTACGGCGAGGCGTCGGCGTTGACCGGGCTGAGCCTGATCGCCACCGACTCCGGCGACCTCGACCACGCCCTGTCCCACGCCACCGAGGCGCTGGCCGTCGCCCGCCGTGAGGACAACCGCGAGACCGAGGTCGGTGCCCTCATCGCCCTGGGCAACGCCGAATCGGCCGCCGGCCGCCACCGTGACGCGGAGGTCCACCACCGCCAGGCCGTGACGCTGGCCCGTCGCTGGTGCTCGCCGTGGCAGCTGGCCGAGGCCCTGACCGCCTTGAGCGCCACGGTGTCCGCCCACGACCGGGCGGCTGCGCTGCCGCGGTGCCGGGAGGGCTGACCCCGCCGGCAGCGTCACCTCACAGGACAGAGCAGAGCTAGTGCTTGCCGTGCAGGCCGCGGGCGATGCGGATCAGCTCGGACCGGCGGTGGCGGCCGAGCTTGCCGCGGATGTTCTCCAGGTGGCGGTTGACGGTGCGCAGGGCGACGGCGAGCTCTTCGGCGATCTCGCGGTTGTCGTAGCCCTTCGCCAGGCACCGCAGCACGTCCTGCTCCCGGTTGGTGAGGTGCGGGGTCCCGCGGTGCAGCTCGCCGACCAGGTGGGCGGCGAGTTCGGCGGGGATCACGGGTGCGCCGAGCACGGCCGCGACCGCGTCACCGAGTTCGGCGGCGGTGGCGGCCTTGGTGATCCAGCCGTGCGCGCCGGCCCGGATCGCGGGCAGTACGTCGTGCGGATCCGCTTGGGACAGCACGAGGATCCGCACGTCGGGCCACTGCCGGCGCAGGTGCCGGATCACGTCGAGGCCGTGCCCGGCGGGGCGCCCGACCCGGCTGTCGAGCCGCAGGTCCACCAGGGCCACGTCCGGCCGCAGCCGGTCGGCCAGCAGGCACGCCGTCGCCGCGTCGGCGGCCTCGCCCACGACCTCGGCCCGGCCGTCGCGATCGAGGCCGGCGCGGACGCCGTCCCGGGTGACGGGGTGGTCGTCCACGACGAGGACCCGAACCGGCGCCACGGTCACACCTCCCTGGTCAGGGCCGGACGGGTCGGCACGCGCAGCTCCACTTCGGTGCCGTGACCGGGGCTGCTGCGGATCCGGACCTGCCCGGCCAGCCGCTCGACCCTGGCCCCGACGGACACCCGCAGGCCCAGCCCGCCGGTGTCGAGGTCGGGCGCGAAGCCCACCCCGTTGTCGCGGACGGTCACCGTGACGTGCCGGCGCTCGTGCAGCACGGTCAACCAGACGCGGTGCGCCCTGGCGTGCTTGTCGACGTTGGTGAGCAGTTCCCGGACCGCCGCCACGATCTCCTCCACCACGTCCGGCGGCAACCGGACGGGACCGCTGGCGACCAGGCGCACCGGCAGTTCCCCGTGCCGCCCGGCGAGTTCGGCCAACCGGTCGCGCAACGACGCCGTGGCGTTCGGTCCGGGCGGGGCCGGGCCCGGGTCCGAGCGCGCGAGGCCGCGCAGCGCCGCTTCCTGCCGGGCGATCCCCTCCGCCACGGCGGCGAGCGCCGGCCCGGCGCCCAGGTCGCCGATCCGGGCCCGCAGCCGGCCGAGGTCCTGGAGCACATCGTCGTGGATCCGGGCGGCGAGCCGCTCCCGTTCGGTGGTCCGCGCGGCCTGCTCGCCGCTGCGGACCGCCTGCCGGTGCAGCAGGTCGACCTGCCCGGCCACCGCGCCGACCACGCCGCCGAGCAGCACGTAGGACAGGCCCCAGCCGGTCATGGTCAACACCTGGAGGAACGACAGCCCCGCCGGCGTGACGCCATTGGCGGCGTAGGCGACCGGCAGGGTCAGGCCGAGCACCGCGCCCGCGGCGATCCCGCCCCGGAGCCGGTGGACGACCGCGCACGCCGCGACCGCCGCGGCCGGGTAGGCGCCGGTGAACGTCGGGTGGTTGGTCAGCAGCGCGTGCGGCGGGTGCACGTAGCCGGACGCCACGACCAGCGCCATCGCCACCCCCAGGTCGACGGCCAGCACCCGCCCGATCCGCCGGACGGCGGCGACCGTGAGCCAGAGCGTCCAGCAGCCCGCGGCGAGCAGGGCGAGACCGGCCTCGACCGGCCGCTGGATCTGCCCGCTGAGCAACGCCACCACCAACATCCACCCGAACGCCAGCCAGCGCAACGTCAGCACCAGCAGCATCGGCGCGGGGTGCCCGGCGGCGTCGGCGGTCATCTAGCCGGCCCGCACGATCACCCGCGCGGACGGCCAGGTGCACGTGGACCGGCGCAGGAACTGCTTGCGGCAGGCCGCGACCTCGACCACGTACGCGCCGCCCGGCGGCGGTGCGGGCACCGTGTACTCGTACCCGGCGGCTTCGCGCTGGACGGCGGCGCCGGGCGTCGAGCCGTCCGGCCACCAGGCGACGTTGAACGCGTCGGCCGCGCCGTAGCTCCAGCCGACCCGGATCCCGTCCGGCCCGGCGTCGACGGTGGTGATGCAGGGCCGGTCGAGCGGCGGGCACGGGCTGCCCAGGTCGCGGACGGTGGAGTGGCGCTCGCCCGGGCGCACCTGCGGCGTGCCGCCGCTGCGCAGCACGATCGCGCCGCCGTCGAAGTTCTGGTAGGCCAGGGTGTCTTCGGTGCCGCCGTCGCGCGGGTGGCCGAGCCGTCCGGCGGGTCCGCCGTCGGCCGCCCAGACGGCGAAGACGGCGGCCAGGATCACCGCCGGCTTCGCGTCCGGTCGCTCGTACACGACGTAGTCCTGGCCGAACCCGCCCCGCTGGTCCCGCACGACCCACGGCGTGTAGCGCAGGCCGGCGGCGTCGACGAGGGTGTCGCCGGCCGGGCAGCCCACCGGGTCGCGCTCCCACCACTCGAGCACCGACGCGTCCACCGCGAAGCGGGGGCAGGCGAGCCCGATCGAGCGCTCGTAGCCGATGGCGACCGCCATCATCACGGCCGCCGCGCCCACCGCGAGCAACGCCACCAGGGCCCGGCTCACCCGCCACGGCAGGGAAGTCCGCTCGGCCCGGCCCCCGGCCGCGGGGTCGGGGAGCAGCCGCACGAGCAGCCGGGCGTGCCGTCCCTGCCGGCGCAGCCACCACGTCGCCGTCGGCGCCCACCCGGCCACCGCGGCGCTGGTCGCGACCACGCCGTCGGCCTCCGCCATCACGTGGACGAGGCCGACCGTGCACACCACGGCCAGCGTGGTCGTGCCGAGGTCCCGGGCCAGCCGCCACCAGCGCGGCGCGGCCAGCCACTGCCACGCCCAGCCGACGCCGATGTCCCACACGTCCGGGTCGACCGACCGGCGACCCAGACGGGCGTCCCGCAGCACCGCCCGGCGCAGCGCGAAACCGAGCTGCCACCACGCGAGTTGCGCGCCGAGGATCTCCGCGAGCACCCGGTGCCCACCGCCCGACGCGCCGATCGCCCCCACGCCGCCAAGTCTGGCGGTGCCGGCCACCCGGCCGCACTCGCCCGGTCGGCCGCACGGCGCAGCCGAAGTGGGCAACTCCACCCACCGGGCCGTGGGCGATCACGGGCGCTTACCGGCGGGCCGGGAGAACGCCACCATCTGAACGCGGAACCACATCGGACGAATCGAGGGGAAATGCTCAACGTCAGACGGGTCTTGGTCCTGGTCGCGGCCGCGCTGCTCGGCGCGGGCCTGTTCGCCGCGCCGTCGGCGGCAGCCGCGCCGACCAACCCCTACCTGTTCATCAACGGCTACAGCAACCTCTGCCTGGACGTCGCCTACGGCAGCCTCGACGACGGCGCGCGCGTGCAGCAATGGGACTGCTACGGCGGCCCGCCGGAGCGGTGGCACCTGGAGGTCGTCGAATCCCTGCCGGGCATGACCTACTACCGGCTGCGCAACGACAACAGCGGGCGGTGCCTCGACGTGCCGGACAACACCCCCGGCACGGGGGTCCACCAATGGGGTTGCTGGGGCGGCTGGATGCAGCAGTGGCAGGTGATCCACGTCGCGCCGAACTCGCTCCAGCTGCGCAACCGCCAGAGCGGGCTCTGCCTGGACAACCGGGACTGGAGCCTGCCGCCGGGCACGACCATCCAGCAGTGGCACTGCAACGGCGCCGCCGTCCAGCTGTGGCGGCTGGCTTGATCCGCTCGGCGTCGTCCGGCGGCCGCGGTGGCGGGCCTGTTCGTGGCCCGTCCCGCGGCCGCCGCGGACGTGCGCGCCGACGTCCTCGACACCGGCCCGCACCCCCACAGCATCGCGTGAGCTCCGCACCCACCGGCCCACGCTCGCGCGATGGGCTGGAAGCCGAACGGAAGTGAGGTGGAAGTGAAGGTGCTTAGCGTCCGCGACGGCCTGCTCAGTCGACTGGGGGAGCGGTATGTCGTCGCGTGTGCGCAAAGCCGGGCTGCTCGGAGCGCTGTGGGCGTTCGGCCCGGCCAAGGTGGTCGCCGTCGTCCTGGTGCTGGCGGTCACCGCGACCAGCGGCGGGGACGCGGTCGACGGGTGGGGGCGGTCGGAGACCTACGCGGCGGACAAGTCGTCGACGCCGGGACCGGGGCAGAGGTGGGGTGAGGCCCGGTCCGACCCGGACCACCTCGCGGGCGCACCCGGCAACGACACCGTCCCCGACACGCTGAGATCCCGCTACCCGAAGGTCCAGTGGGACGTCCAACCGCACAACACCGCGTCGGTGGAGGCGCCGCCCGCCACCGAGACCAAGGGCTTCGAAGAGGGCAAGAGCCAGGAGAAGCCCGAGGCGCGCACCAAGCACGAGAAGGTCTACACGAACCCGGACGGCACCGAGACCACCGAGTTCTCCGCCGGCGCGCTCAACTACCGCGACGGCGACGAGTGGAAGCCCATCCGGACCGAGCTGGTCGAGACGGACCAGGGCTGGCACAACGCCGCCGACGAGGTGGACGTCCGACTGGCCCGTCGAGCCGACGCCGAGCGCCTCACCACCCTCACCGTCGATGCCGACCACGAGGTCTCCTACGGCCTGGCCGGGTCCAACAAGGTCGACGGCGCCGCGAACGGCAGCACGGCCACCTACACCGAGGTCCAGCCCGGCGTGGACCTGGAGCTGGAGTCGCAGCCGGGCGGCGTGAAGGAGACCCTGGTCCTCACCCGCCCCGGCGCCACCACCTTCACGTTCCCGCTCACCCTCAAGAACCTCACCGCGCACGTCGAGCACAACCAGGTCCTGCTCAAGGACGAGGGCAACACGACCCGCGCCGTCATCCCGCCCGGTGACATGGTCGACGCCAACGGCGCCCGGTCCACCGCCGTCACCTACACCCTGACCAGCCACGACGGCCGCCAAGCCCTCCAGCTCACCCTGGACGCGCAGTGGCTGGGCCAGGCGGCCTACCCGGTGGCCGTCGACCCGACCGTCCAGCTCCCCGTCACCGGCGAGGCCGCCGACAGCAGCCTCTACGTCAACGGCACCTCGTCGTCCCCCGGCGGCAACACCCTGCTGGTCGGCCCGAACGCCGCCTCCTACCTCCGCTTCGGCGGCCTGGTCGACAAGCTCCGCCACCACACGATCTTCGGCGCCCAGCTCTGGCTGGTGAACTACGACGCCGACTCGTGCAAGCCCCGCACCGTCACCGTCCACCCGGTCACCCAGAGCTGGGCCTCCAGCGACGACGTCGACTTCCCCGGTCCGAGCACCGGCGGCCGGCTCGCCGAGCGCTCCTTCGCCCACGGCCACATCGCGTTCGGCCAGTCGTCCTCCAACTGCCCCACGGCGGGCGAGCTGATCAACCTCGGCGGCGGCGGACGAGACCTGGTGCAGAAGTGGGTCGACGGCACGCAGGCCAACCACGGCCTCTCCCTGCGCGCGAGCGGCGACGGCTCCGGCAAGAAGTTCACCGGCCCCGCCACCGCCAACCCGCCACGCCTCTACGTCACCCACAGCCCGTACAACGCGACGTACGCGCTGGCCGACCCGGTGCCGAAGCCGCCCGTCCTGCAGAACCAGGACGGCAAGGTCAAGATCGCGGTCACGAACAAGAGCGCCTCGGCCTGGGCGCCCGGCGACTACTACCTGGCCTACCGCGCGTACAACGCCAAGACCGGCGCGTCGGTCGTCCAGCAGCGCTCGGCCAACCTCACCGCCACGGTCGCCCGCAACCAGCGCGTCACCCTCGACGCCACCGTCAAGGCCCTCCCGCCGGGCAAGTACTTCCTCGACTTCACCATGGTCAAGACCGGCGGCCCGGTGTTCACCGACCACCAGGTCCCGCCCGGCCGGATCGTCCTCGAGGTCTTCGACATCCCGCCGGTGGTGCAGGAGCTGCACCCGCCGAACGGCTACCAGGCGCCCACCCTCACCCCGCAGCTGTGGGCACGGGCGCTGGACGTCGACGCGCCGCCGAGCGTCACCATGCAGTTCAAGTTCGAGGTCTGCGAGCGCGACGCCGCCGGCAAGCCGGTCAATTGCGTGAACTCCGGGTACCAGGCCAAGACCGCCTGGACCGTCCCCACCGGCACGCTCGAGTGGAGCAAGGCCTACGACTGGCGCGCGTACGTCAAGGACGCCACCAACGAGATCATCTCGCCGTACTCCACGATCCTCACCAGCGTCCCGCAGCCGGAGATCACCTCGCGCCTCGCGGGCGGCCCGTACGGCACCAAGGACCAGGAGTTCGACCCGCAGACGGGCAACTACTCCACCGCCGCCGTCGACGCCTCGGTCACCACGGTCGGCCCGGAGCTGCGCGTGGTCCGCACCTACAACAGCCTCGACCCCCGCCGGGACGGCATCTTCGGCGCCGGCTGGTCCACCCGCTACGACATGAAGCTCGTCCCGGACGACGACGGCTCCGGCAACGTCGTGATCACCTACCCCGACGGTCAGCAGGTCCGGTTCGGCCGCAACGCCGACGGCACGTTCGCCGCGCCGTTCGGCCGCCAGGCGAGGCTCACCGTCGACACGACCGCGTGGCGGCTGCTCGACCTCTCCGGCACCACCTACCAGTTCTCCCTCAACGGCAGGCTCACCCGGATCACCGACAGCGCCAACCGCGCGGTCGTGCTGACCTACGACACCACCACGGGCAAGCTGCAGAAGGCCCAGGTGTCCAACAGCCAGACCAACACCGCCGGCCGCCACCTCGCGTTCACCTGGACCGGCAACCGCGTCACCGCCGTCAAGGCCGACCAGACGACGTGGAGCTACACCTACACCGGCGACCTGCTCACCAAGGTGTGCGCGGGCACCGCCTGCACCACCTACGAGCACACCACCGGTTCCCACTACCGCACCGCGGTCCTCGACTCGCGCCCCGAGTCGTACTGGCGGCTCGGTGAACCCGAGGGCACGGCCGCCGCCGGCGAGGTGGCCGTCAACCTCGGCAAGGACGTGGGCACGTACAAGAACGTCACCCTCAACACCCCGGGCATCAACGCCACCGACACCGCCGCCTCCTTCAACGGCACCACTTCCGCCGTCGACCTCCCCAAGGGCACCCTGAAGAAGAGCCGTGACGGCGCGGTCGAGCTGTGGTTCAAGTCCTCGGTCACGGGCTCGGGCGGTCCGCTGCTCGGCTACCAGGACAAGGCGCTCGGCAGCACGTCCACCACCGGCGTCCCGATCCTGTACGTCGGCACGGACGGCAAGCTGCGCGGCCAGTTCGGCGTCGGCGCGATCAGCCCGATCACCAGCGGCGTCCTGGTCAACGACGGCAAGTGGCACCACGTCGTGCTCAGCTCCATGGGCGCCACGCAGACGTTGTTCCTCGACGGGGCGAAGGTCGGCGAGCTCACCGGCAAGCAGATCGACCACGAGAAGCTGACGTTCAACCAGATCGGCGCGGCTCACGCGACCGGCACGTGGCCCGCCTGGGGCACGACGCCGCAGCGCCACTTCGCGGGCGTGATCGACGAGGTGGCGGTGTACTCCGGTCCGGTCGGCCCGCAGACCACCACCGCGCACCGCAACGCCAACAACCAGGCCGACCTGCTGTCGAAGATCACCCTGCCCAGCGGCAAGGTCGCCTCCGCGATCACCTACGACACCACCCGCGACC
Organism: Actinosynnema sp. NPDC049800; assembly: GCF_040656635.1. Lineage (NCBI taxonomy): Bacteria > Bacillati > Actinomycetota > Actinomycetes > Pseudonocardiales > Pseudonocardiaceae > Actinosynnema > Actinosynnema sp. NPDC049800. The sequence continues at coordinate 63,032 of NZ_JBFAMT010000010.1, forward strand.
GGGTGAAGGAGCACACCGACGACAACGGCGGCACGTGGCGCGTCGGCCCGCCCGCGGTCTACGGCGGTGACGACGACCTGCGCCGCACGGTCGAGGTGCTGGACCCGGCGAACCGGCCGAGCCTGTACGAGTACGACGCCCTGGGCGGCTGGCTGCTGCGCCTGGGCCGCCCGCTGGGCCTGGAGGCACGTTCCGAGGACCGACCTGGCGAGCCGACCACCACACCCACGCCGCCCGCGGAGACGTGCAGCAAGCCCGACCCCAACGACCCGTCGTTCTGCACCACGATCCCGGACAGCTCCGGCGGCCCGGTGTTCGTCCGCTACGGCGCGGAGGGCATGAGCATCCGCTCGTACTCCTACGACGACAGCGGCCGGATCACCGTCGTCACCGACGAGAACGGCGACACGGTCACCCTCGGCTACGACGCGCGCGGCAACATCACCTCGACGAAGACCTGCCGCACCGCCACCGAGTGCCACACCACCTACGAGACCTACCCGACGACCGTCACCGACGAGTACGACCCGCGCAACTTCCTGCCGCTGGAGTCTCGCGACGGCCGCTCGGCGAGCGCGACCGACACCACCTACCGCACCACGTTCAGCTACCACCCGACCGGCCAGGTCCTCCAGGAGACCGCGCCGGACGGCAGCTTCGTCAAGCACACCTACACCAACGGCGCGGAGGCCGCCGTCAACGGCGGCTCACCGCCCGCGGCGCTGCTCGCGTCCACAACGGACGCACGCGGCAAGACGACCCGGTACGCCTACTACAACAACGGCGACCTGGCCCGCGTGACCGAGCCGAACGGCCTCGTCACCGAGTACACCTACGACGACCTGGGCCGCCGCGCCACGGTCAGGACGATCTCCGACAGCTTCCCCGCCGGTGTCGTCACCACGTTCACCTACGACGCCATGTCGAGGCTCCGGACCACCACCGGCCCGATCACCACGGACGCCGTCACCGGCGAGAAGCACCAGCTCCGGACCACGAACACGTTCGACGCCGACGGCAACACCACCCGGGTCGAGCAGGCCGACACCCAGGGCAACGACCCGGCCCGCGTCACCACCTACGACTACGACCAGCACAACCGCCTCTCCCGCGAGACCGACGCCGAGGGCGGCGAGACGTCCTACGAGCACGACGCGTTCGGCCACCGGACCTCCGAGACCGACCCGAACGGCAACCGGTTCGACTTCGCCTACACCAGCCGCGGCGACCTCGCCGAGGTGTGGCTGCGCGACTGGCGCAGCGACCCGGCGGGCGTGCCCGCGCCGGCCAACGGGTACCTGCTGGTCACGTCGCTGTCCTACGACTTCGCGGGCCGGCTCGCCAGTCGGACCGACGCGATGGGTCGCCGCACGGAGTTCCAGTACTGGGGTGACGGCCTGCTGCGCCGCAAGGTGCTCAAGGACTTCCACAACCCCGACGGCAGCAAGCGCGACTTCGTGCTGGAGGACAACACCTACGACGGCGCGGGCAACCTGACCCGCAAGGTCACCGCCAACGGCAGGTCCGTCACCGAGCACACCCACGACCGGCTCGGCCGGGTGGCGACGGTCGTGGTCGACCCGACCGGCCTGCGCCGCACCACCACCTACTCCTACGACGGCGGCGACAACGTCACCCGCACGGTCACCGGCGGCAAGGCGTCCAACGTGCCGTGGGAGGTGTCCGCGACCCCGGAGACGGTCGCCTACCGGCACGACGACGTGGGCAACGTGGTCGAGCAGACCGTCACCGACGGCACCACCGACCGCGTCACGCGGTTCGGCTACGACCAGCGCGGCCACCAGACCTCGGTCACCGACCCGCGCCTGAACACCACCACCTACGGCTTCGACGAGCTGGGCCGCCAGGTCACGGCCACGGGCGCGGCGGTGGCGGTGGAGCGCGACGGCGGCGCGCCGACGACCGCGAACCCGACCGCGAAGACCGGCTACAACACGTTCGACGAGGTGGTGGCCTCGGCGGACGAGCTGGGCGCCGTGTCGACCGTCGAGCACGACCGGCTCGGCCGGGTGGTGACCGCGACCTCGCCCACGCACCAGGGCATCACGCCCGTCGTCAAGGCGTCCTACGACGGCAACGGCAACGTCACCGAGGTCGTCGACGCCCGCGGCCACGCGACGAGGTTCGCCTACGACCAGCTCGACCGCGTCGTCACCCACGACGCGCCGGCGAGCACCGGCCGTGCCGTCTCGCGCTACACCTACACCCGCGCCGGCCAGGTGCTCTCCACCACCGCGCCGGACGGCGCGCGGACCGAGTCCACCTACGACGACCTCGACCGCCCGCTCACCTCGACCCGGTACGAGCGCAAGCCGACCACCGGCACGTTCACCGCGTGGCAGCGCTACGACGACCTCGGCAACGTGACCTCGGCCGTCGCGCCCTCCGGCGCCGCCACCGCGTTCACCTACGACACGCTCGGCCAACTGGTCAAGGAGACCGACCCGGCGGGCGTGCCCACGCACCGCGGCTACGACGCGGCGGGCAACGCCGTGCGCGTCACCGACGGCCTCGGCCGCACCACCCGCCTCGCCTTCGACCTGTTCGGCGACCAGGTGGCCCGGTCGGAGCTCAAGGCCGACGGCACGGTCCTGCGGACCACGAGGTTCGGCCACGACCCGGCGGGCAACACGACCACCGTCACCGACGCCAAGCTCAACACCACCACCTTCGAGTTCGACGCGGGCGACCGGCTGGTCCGGCAGGTCGAGCCGGAAGGCGTCACGCAGGAGTTCGGCTACGACGCCGCGGGCAACCTGACCCGCTACACCGACCCGCGCGGGCACCGCACGATCACCACCTACAACGCGTGGGGCCTGCCGGAGAAGGTGACCGAGCCCGCCACCGCGGCGCACCCGACCGACCGCACGTGGACCTCCGAGTACGACGCGCGGGGCAACGAGGTCAAGCTGACCGCCCCCGGCGGCGTCGTGCGGACCCGGACCTACGACGCGGTCGGCCGGCTCACCGCCGAGACCGGCAGCGGCGCCGAGAAGCCCACCACCGCAAGGGAGATCACGTACGACGTGGTGGGCCGGGCGACCCGCGTGGGCTCCGACACCTACACCTACGACGACCGCGGCAACCTGCTCACCACGTCCGGTCCCGGCGGCACGGCGGAGTTCGGCTACGACGCCGACGGCAACCCGACCACCCGCCGCGACGCGGCCGGCACCGCGACCTACACCTACCTGAAGGGCCGGCTGGACACCGCCTCCGAGGGACTGGCCGGCGTCACCCGGACGTACGGCTACGACGCGGCCGGCGCGGTGAAGACCATCGGCTACGGCGCGGGCCGCACCCGCACCTACGGCTACGACGACCACGGCCGGCAGGAGTCGGACGTGCTCACCGGCTCGACCGGCCAGGTCATCTCGGCCGTCGCCTACCACCGCGACGAGCTCGACCTGGTCTCCCGCAAGACCGAGAACGGCGTCGAGACCACCTACACCTACGACGCGGTCGGCCGGCTGAAGACCGCCACCACGGGCGGCGTCACCACGCCGTACGAGTGGGACGCGGCCGGCAACCGCACCAAGGCGGGCGCCAAGACCTCGACCTACGACGAGCGCAACCGCCTGCTGTCCGACGGCGACTACACCTACGCCTACAGCCCGCGCGGCACGATGACGAGCCGCACCAGCTCCGGGCACACCGAGCCGTTCGCGTTCGACGCCTTCGACCGGATGGTGGGCGCGGCCGGCCAGAGCTTCACCTACGACGCCCTGGACCGGGTCGCCACCCGCAACGGCGCCGCGTTCACCTACGCGGGCCTCGACGACGAGGTGGTGTCCGACGGCACGGCCACGTTCGCCCGCGGCCCGGGTGACGAGCTGCTGGCCACGAAGCAGGGCGACACGCCGCGCGTGCCGGTGGCCAACGGCCACGGCGACGTGATCGGCGCGCTCGCACCGGACGGCCAGGCGCTGTCCGACCGGACCGCCTACGACGCGTTCGGCGAGGTCACCGCCAAGACCGGCGACACCGGGCCGCTGGGCTACCAGGGCGACTGGACCGACCCGGCCACCGGCCAGGTCGACATGGGCGCGCGCTGGTACGACCCGGCCACCGGCGGGTTCGGCTCGCGTGACGACATCCCGTTCCAGGGCGGCGACGGCATCCGCGCCAACCGCTACGCCTACGGCGCGGGCGACCCGGTCGGCCAGGTCGACCCGGACGGCCACTGGTCGTGGCCGTGGGACTGGTTCGACGACGACGATGACGCGCCGTCGCAGTGGGTGGTGCCCTACGAGTGCTACCTCTGCTTCGACCACGAGGACCTCAGTTACGCGATCCGCGAGCAGGCGGACCGGCTCTCGGGCAAGAAGAAGAAAAAGCAGTCCGGCGCGAACGGCGCCTACCCGAGCTACGCGCCCGGCCCGGCCTACAAGGGTCGTGGCGGTAGCGGCAGCTGCGGCGCCTGCTACGACGCGAGCGCGGCGGCCCGGGCGGAAGCGGCCCGGCGGGCCGAGCACGAGCGCAAGCGGCGCGTCACCGCGCAGGCCAAGGCGGCGGCGCAGTACTCGGCGCGGCACGTGCCCAGGACCGTGTCGGGCGCGGCGCACGCGCCGGTGACGAACATGCCGAAGACCGTGTCCTCCGACCCGAAGCTGCCCGCGGGCAAGGTCGGCGCGAACCGCGACGTGGTGGCCGACGCCAAGCGCGGCACGGACAAGATCTACGACGCGGCCGTGCAGAAGGCCGGCAACCCGGTGAGCAACACGTCCGCGGCGAGCAAGTCCGGCGCCGGTGGCGGTGGCTTCGCGTGGAAGTGGCCGAAGTGGCAGGGCTGGAAGGCCGAGGGCAAGGCGCTGCTGAACGGCCTCGCCGAGATCAGCGGCTACAACGACGGCAAGCGGTGCGTCACCGAGGGTGACGTGGAGAGCTGCGTCTGGGCCGGCGTGTCGGCGCTGTCGCTGTTCGCCGGTCCGTACGGGGTCGGCGCGGTGCGTGCCGCGAAGGGCGTCCGGATGGGCGCCAAGCACGCCGACGAGATCGTGGACGCGGCGTGCTCGCTGGTCGCGGCCAACAGCTTCGCCGGCGACACGGCGGTGCGCATGGGCGACGGCTCGACCAAGGAGATCGAGGACGTCCGGGTCGGCGACCGGGTCGCGGCCACCGACCCGACGACCGGGCGGACCGGCGCCTTCACCGTCACCGACCTGATCACCGGCACCGGCCTGAAGCAGCTGGTCGAGGTGGAGGTGGAGGCCGAGGGGCGCACGTCCACCCTCACCACCACCGACGGCCACCCGTTCTGGGCCGACGGCGGGTGGGTCGAGGCCGGCGACCTCGTGGCCGGGCAACGACTCTCGGAAGGCACCGTCGTCGGCGTCCGGTCGTGGGCGGAACAGCGGACCGTCCACAACCTGACCGTCGACACCGTGCACACCTTCCAGGTCGTGGCCGGCGACGCGGACGTGCTCGTGCACAACGCGGGCAAGTGCGGCAAGGCGTTGGCCAAGGTGCGCGCGGGCGCGGCCGCGGTGAAGAACGGCGTGGTCGGCGGCGCGAAGGCGGTGGGGCGCGGTGCGCAGGCGGTGGGGCGCGGTCTCGCCAACTTCGGCCGCGGCCTGTGGGAGGGCTCCAAGACCGTCGGCCGCTGGGCGGGCACCAAGTTCGTCCGCAACCCCATCGGCTACGTCCGGTCGAGCCCCGGCAAGGCGCTCGCGCAGTGCCTGGGCGTCAACGGGGTCGTCACCGGGCTGACCGTCTACCTCAACGGCGGCCAAGCCCAGTTCAAGCCCGAGAACGCCGTGATCATCGGCGTGGCCGGGTGTCTCGGTACCACGGTCAAGGACGCCTGGTACTTCGACCGGCAGTGATGAGAGGAATAATGTTGTCCAAGAGATCCGGCGTGGGCTTGCTGGCGGTCGCCGCCGCAGTGCTCGCGATGGTGGCGGCGCCACCGGCCCAGGCGGACTCGTCCGGCGGGGGCGGGGACTACGTCTCGCTGAACGGTCACGCGCACGTGCTGGACACCCGTGACGGCACGGGCGGTGTGACCGGCGAGCGCGGTGCGCAGACCACGACGACCTTCCCGGTGCTCGGCGTCGGCGGCGTGCCGACCAGCGGTGTCGGCACCGTCATGGTGCGCGTGGCGATCCTCGCCCCGACCGCCGAGACGTGGCTGGAGCTGTGGCCCGACGGCACGGCCCGGTCCGGGGACGCGACCGCCGTCACCGCCCGGCCGGGCGAGGACCTGTCGGCGTTCTTCGCGGTGAAGGTCGGCGCGAACGGCAAGGTCGCGGTGTACCAGGCCGCGGGCAAGGTCCACGTCGTGGTCGAGGTGCACGGCTACTTCAAGTCCGCGCAAGGCGCCAACGGCGGCGGGTTCGTGCCGGTGGCGCACACCCGCACGATCGACACGCGCAGCGGTCTCGGCGTGTCCACCGGGATGATCCCGGCGGGCGGCACCCGGACCGTGACGCTGACCGGCGGGCTCATCCCGGCCGGCGCGTCCGCCGCGTACGTGAACCTGGCCGTGCCGGGCGCGTCGGCGAAGGGCTGGATGGCCTACGCGCCGTCGGGCCTGGCCACCCGGCCCGTGCTGAACTACGTGGCCGGCACCACGCAGCAGGCCGCGGTCGTGCAGCTGAGCGCCGACGGCAAGGTGACCTTCACCAACAAGGGCACGGCCGCCGCGCACTTCATGCTGAACGTCGAGGGCTACTTCACCGGCTCGGCCACCACGGGCAGCGGCTTCCGGGGCGACGACGGCCGTTTGGTCAACACGCGGTCGGTCGGCGCGGGCCTGCCGGTGGCCGCGAACGGCGTCCTCGACGTGCAGGTCGGCGGGACGTTCGGGCTGCCGACCCGGGGCATCGCGGGCGCGTTGCTGTCGATCACCACCACCTCGGAGGCCGCCGGTTACGTCAAGGCGTGGCCGCTGGGCCAGGCCGAGCCGGGGCTGACGATGATGGACCACGGCATCAGCCGCCGGACCAACTCGATCGTGCTCAAGCCCGGCACGGACGGCAAGATCCGCATCCGCAACGGCAGCTCCGACACCATGCACGTGATCGTGGACCTCCAGGGCTGGTTCGCCGAGCCGCTGCCGACCGTGCCGGTGGTGCCCGACAGCCGCACGACGGTGTTCCAGGCCGCCCCGGTCGCCGGCGCGCGCGTCGGCACGCTGGAGTACGCCTACACCGACAACGCGGGCCGGGTCGTCCACGGCCACCAGTCCGATGTGGACAACTTCGGCTCGATCCAGTGGACCGTGATCTCGGGCAACGAGGCGTTCAGCGGGCAGCCCGCGATCGCGCAGCTGTCCGACGGGCGCATCCAGGTGACGGCGCAGCGCCGTGACGGCGACATCTGGTCGGTGACCCAGACGGCCGCCGGCGCCGTGACGTGGGGCGCCTGGAAGGACTTCGGCGGCTCGATGGCCGCCGCGCCGACCGTGGCGAAGCTGGCCGACGGCTCGTTGGCCCAGTTCGCGGTCGACGCCGACGGCAAGCTGTGGGTGTACCAGCAGAAGGGCTCCGTGCCGTTCTGGCGGAACCTGGGCGACCAGAACCTGGTCGGCGGTCTCACGGTCGTGACCGTGCGCGACGGCGTGCGCGTGTTCGGCCTCGACGGCGCCGGTGTCGTGAAGACCGTCCAGTTCTACCACGACGGTTCGCTGTCCCCGTGGACCGACCTGGGCGGCTCCGGCTCGTCCGGCGCGCCCGCCGTGGTCGTCCGGCCGGGCTACCAGCTGCAGGTCTTCGTGCGCGGCGCGGCGGGCACGATCGTCACCAAGCTCCAGGACGCGGCCGGCACGTGGCCGGGCGACTGGACCGGGATCGGCACCGGCGCGGTGACCCCGGCCGGCGCCCCGGCCGCCGTGCTCGACCCCGCCCTGGGCCGGGTCGCCGTCGTGGTCCGAGGGTCGGACAACGAGATCCACCGGGTCTGGGAAACCGCCACGGGCTCCAACACGTGGGGCGAGTGGTCCTGGCTGATCGACGGCGTCTCGGACCCCTCGGCCACCGACCCGACCGCCGTCCCCTTCGCAGGCGCCAACGGCGAATCCTGGCTGGTGACCTTCCGCAGCCCGAACGGCACCCCGCGGTTCGTCGACCGCCGGATCTGACCGCCGATCCTGATCGCCGCAGAACGGGCCGGGGCACTCAAGCCCCGGCCCGTTTTTCCACTGTGCTCGGCGAGAACGCCCTCGATCAACTGGTCCACGAGAGGGCCTCGCCGCCCTCAAAGCACGGACCGCGTGATCAACCCCGGGCGAACGGGCCCGGCGTCACCACCTCGAACGGCAGGTGCGTGATCGTCGTGCCACCGCGCTGGACCCGGAACTCGTCCAACGCGCCCTTGAACCGGTCGGCGCCGTCCGGCCTGGCGCCCAAGTGCAGGCCGTCCACCGCGAACGCGTCGCCGTACGTCAGCGAGCCCTTGATCGCCGCACTGCCGCGAACCGCGCCGTCGACCAGCAGCTCCAACGTCCCGCCGACCCGGCGCAGCACGACGTGGTGCCACTGGCCGTCCCCGAACGCACCCGCCGACGCGACCGACGTCGGCCCCGCGTCGGTCTGCACCCTGGCCAGCAACCGGCCCTGGCTGGGCTGCGCGCGCAACCACAGCCCGCGCTCTGTCGCCCCCACGCCGTAGGCCCACACCAACACCTGGTCGGCCGTGCCCGCGGTGTACCGCATCCGGAAGTCGATGGCGAAGTCACCGTCCAACGCCTGGTACGGCACCATCACCGCGTCGTCCACCCCGTCGAACGCCAGCGCCCGGCCGTTCACCCCGGCCGTCGTCCCCGCACCGCCCCGCACCGCGGAGTGGTGGCACAGGGCGGAGGTGTCGGCGGTGGCCGGGCCGAGCGGCGTGCGGACCACGTCGTGCGCCTGCGTGTTCTGGTGCTCGAACCCCCACCACAGGACCCGCTTCCCGGCCACGGTCAGCTGGACGTCGTCCACCTTGCCGTCGAGCACGTCGGAGCCACCCGGCTTCGACCCGACCCGGACCCCGAGGGTGTTCGACACCGACCCGGTCAACCCGGTCGCCACCGCCGGGACACCCCCGTCGACGCCCAGCTCGACCCGGTCGCCGACCCGCCGCAGCACCAACTGGTGCCAGGCGCCGTCACCGAACGCGTCCGCCGACGACGGGTCGCCGAGCGCCACCTCGACGTGTCCCGCGTCGGTCTCCACCCACCCCAGGAGCCGGTCCTGACCGGGCTGGGCCCGCACCCACACCGACGGCGCGCCCCTCGTCGCCCCGTACGCCCACAGCAGCGCCTGGTTCGCCGCGCCTTGGTGCTGGAACCACAGCGAGAAGGTGAAGTCCTGCGCCCCGGCGTCCAACGCGGGCGTGTACGGCGTCTCCACACCGGGGTGCGTGGCGTCGACCGCCAACGCCGTGCGGCCGATCCGGCCCGCGACCGTGCCCCGGTAGCCGCCGAGCAGGTTGCCGTCCGCGCAGTGCCCGGACAGGTCGTCGGTGATGGGCGCCGTGACCCTGGTCGGCGCGACCGCGCCGTCCACGACCTCGAAGGGCAGGTTCAGCACTTCGACGCCCGCCTTGCGGACGGTGAAGTCCTTGAGCACGCCCGAGAACGGGTCCGCGCCGTCCAGCCGCGACCCGAGCCGCCACCCGGTGCGCGCCTTCGCGACCGCTCCACCGACACCCGTCGCGGTGGCCGACGCGCCGTCCACGGTGAGCGTGACCCGGTTGCCGGCGCGGGCCAGGGAGAGCCGGTGCCAGGCGTTGTCGGCGTAGGTGCCCGGCAACGAGACCCCGGCCGTCCCGGTGGTCCCCTCGACCCGGGCGTGCACGCGGCCGGACTGGATCCGCACCCACACCTGGGGTGTGTCCGCCCCTTGACCGAACGCCCAGAACAAGGCCTGGTTGCCGGTCGACCCGCCGTGCCGGAACGACGTCTCGACGGCGAAGTCCTGCGCGCCGACGTCCAGCGACCGCGAGTACGGCACGTCGGCCTGCCCGGTGAGCCCGGCGTTCACCGATCCGCGCACGTAGGCGTCGTTGGCCTGGAGCGTGGTGTCCGGTGACGTGGGCCCGGCGGTCGGCGTCGCCTCCGCGGACGGGTTCGTGCCGCCGGGGATGTGCGCCTGGTACGTGGTGAACCGGTTGAACCGGATCTCGTCGGCCGAGAAGTTCGTGCCGCCTTCGTACAGCAGGCCGATCTCACCCGTGGCGAGCTCGGCGAGGTCCGAGTACCCGGCCCGGCCGGTGTTGACCAGACCGCCCACGCCCCACGTGGCGCCGTCGTCCACCGAGTAGCGGATGCGCATCAGCTCGCGGTCCACCGGGTCGGACGGGCCGGAGAACAGCAACGTGCCGTTGCGCAGCGCCAACACCGCGCCCTGCACGTTCGGCGTGGTGAGGCTGGGCACCAGGGTCGACCGGGACACCGTCGTGCCGCCGTCCGTGCTGATCGCGCGGGTGCGGTGGTGGCCGGTGGCGATGTCGTTGCGCCCGGCCACGTACAGGTCGCCGTTGGCGAGTTCGGCGACGGACATCTCGCCGGGCACGACCTGCCCCTCGACGAACGAGTCGGGCGTGGTGCTCGCCTGCCACGTCTCACCGTGGTCGGTGCTGTAGAGCACACCGGCGTAGTCGGCGTTGTTCACGAACTGGTGCGCGCCCACCACCAGCCGGCCGTCCCGGAGCTGGACGCCGTGCGACGGCCCGGTGGCGAACCACCCCCGGGTGGTCCCGTCGAACGACACCGGGAGCTGCCGCGCGCCCGACCAGGTCAGCCCGTCGTCGTCGCTGTGCTGGACCCACGGCAGCCGCACCCCACCCGGCGTGGCCTCGTTCGACGTGGACAGCAGGAACACGCGCCCGGTCTCCCTGTCCACCACCGGCGCGGGGTTCCCCCTGGTGAACGGCCTCTCCGCGTCCCCGGGAACCCCGCTCAACACCACCCGGACCGGCCCCCACGTCCGCCCGTCGTTGGTGGACCGCCGCACGACGAGGTCGATGTCGCCGCGATCGCCGCACGAGGGCGACTCACGGGCCTCGGCGAACGCCAGCAACGTGTCCGCCGCCGTCCTCACCAGCGCCGGGATCCGATAACACCCGTACCCGCCGGTGCCGCCTTTGAACAGCACGTGCTCGACGCCGATGGACGACGGCGACGCCGCGACGCCGCTGCCCCAGGCCGGTGCCGGTGCCACCACCAACCCCAGGACCAGCACAAACCCCAGAAGTCTGCTCATTGGCGCAGGCTAGGCAGCCGCACTACCAGCGGACTTCCACACCACTTCGAGGACGGGCGGTGGGCACGGGGGCGGCCGCCCCCAGGCCGGCCGTCCCCGTGAGAGCGGTGCGGACACGCCGCGGCGTCCCAACCGGCAGGGGGAGCACCGGTCGGGACGTCGACCCCTCGAAACCGGCGGGGGGTGTGGGGCACTCCGCCGGGTTACTTCACCTGTCCGCGGTCATGGGTACACCCTGCTGGGCCGAACGTGAGCGAACCTAGGATGAACCTTGAACCGGCTGTTCGAGGGGGTTGGCGTGGACTTCGGGGTGCTCGGCGGTGTCCGGGCCCGCGTCGGCGGCGCCGACCTCGACATCGGCCACACCCGTCGGCGTGGCGTGCTGGCGGCATTGCTGCTGGAAGCCGGTCGGCCGGTGCCCGCCGAACGGCTCGTCGACCGCGTCTGGGGTGGTCAGCCGCCGTTGCGGGCGAAGGAAACCCTGTACGGGTACGTGTCCAAGCTGCGGTCGGCCGGGATCGACATCCAGCGCGGGCCGGGCGGCTACCTGCTGGAGACCGACCGGATCGACCTGGTCGAGTTCCGCGCCCTGGCCAAGCGCGCGCGCACCGCGCCGGACCACCAGGCCGCCGAGCTGTACGACCAGGCGTTGCGGCTGTGGCGCGGCGAGGCGTTGGAAGGGCTGGACTCGCCGTGGTTCGCCCAGGTCAGGGAGTCGTTGCAGGCCGAACGGGCAGCCGTCGAGCTCGACCGCAACGACGTGGCGATCCGGCTCGGCAACCACGCCGCCCTGCTGCCCGCCCTGCGTGACGCCACGCAGGCGCACCCGCTGGACGAACGCCTCGCCGGCCAGTTGATGCTCGCCCTGCACCGCAGTGGCCGGTCCTCAGAGGCGTTGCAGCACTACGACGCGTTGCGCCGCACGCTCGCCGACGAGCTGGGCACCGACCCCGGAACGCCGCTGCAAGACCTCTACCTGCGACTCCTAGGTCAGCAGGCACCGCCGGCGACCACCAAGGCCGTGCCGCGGCAGCTCCCCGCGCCGCAACGCTGGTTCACCGGCCGCGAGAAGGAGATCGCCGACCTCACCGAACCGTCGTCCACCGTCGTCATCACCGCGATCGGCGGCGCGGGCGGCATCGGCAAGACCGCCCTCGCGCTGCACTGGGCGCACCAGCACGTGGACGACTTCCCGGACGGCCAGCTCTACGTCAACCTGCGCGGCTTCGACCCGGTCGGCGACCCCGTCACGCCCCAGAACGCGCTGCGCGGCTTCCTCGAAGCCCTCGGCGTCGACGACCCGCCGGCCGACCTCGACGCGCAGGCCGCCCTCTACCGCAGCCTGGTCGCGGACAAGCGGATGCTCGTCGTGCTGGACAACGCCCGCGACACCACCCAGGTCACGCCCCTGCTGCCCGGCGGCGCGCGCTGCACCGCCCTGATCACCAGCCGCGTGCAGCTGCTCGGCCTGCTCACCGCGCACGGCGCGCGTTCGGTCGCGCTGGACGTCCTGGACGAGCACGAGTCCCGCGCGTTCCTGGTCTCCCGCCTCGGCGCGGAACGGGTCGAGGCCGAGCCGGACGTCACCCGCGAGCTGCTGGAGCTGTGCGGCGGCCTGCCGTTGGCGCTGAGCATCATCGCGGCCCGTGCGGTGACCCAGCCGGACCTGCCGCTGTCCGCGCTCACCGAGGAGCTGAAGGAGCAGCGCCTCGACGCGCTGGACGACCTGAGCGCCGACCTGCGCACGGTGTTCGCCTGCTCGTTAAGGGTCCTCACCCCCGAGGCGACGGAGCTGTTCGGGCTGATCGGCCTGACCTCCGCGCCGGACCTGAGCCTCAAGGCGATCACGGCCCTCACCGGCCGCGCCGACACGCGCCGCCTGCTCAGGGAGCTCGAAACGGCCCACCTCGTCCAGCAGCACCGGGTCGGCCGCTACCGCATGCACGACCTCGTGCGCCTCTACGCCGCCGAGGTCGCGCCCGCGCACGCCGACGCCAACCTCCGGGCGTTCATCGGCTACTTCGCCGCGACCGCGCACGACGGCGACCGGCTCATCGAGCCGCACCGCCCGCCGATCCCCGCCCCGCCGGGCGACCCGGTGCCGCCGGCCGACGTCACGGCCGCGCTGGACTGGTTCGACGCCGAGTACGAGTCGCTGCTCGCCGCCCAGCGCCTGGCCGCCGGGCACCGCTGGCACGACCTCGCCTGGCACCTGGCGTGGGCGCTCACGAACTACCACCTGCGCCGCGGCCACGCGGCCGAGGACATCGCGGTGTGGGGCGCCGCGCTGGTCGCCGCCGACGCCCTGCAGGACCGGTTCAAGCAGGTCTCGGCGCACAAGTTCCTCGGCATGGCGTTGACCGACGTCGGCCGCTACGACGAGGGCGACCACCACCTGCGGCAGGCGTTGGAGCTGGTGGAGGACGACTACGGCAAGGCCGCCGCCCACCGCGCCATGGCGTGGGCGTTGGAACGGCGGGGCGACGTCGCCGGGGCGTTGGAGCACGCGCTGGCGCAGTTGGCGCTGTTCCGCGCGCTCGACCTCCCGATCCGCGTCGCCGAGGCGCTCAACGACGTCGGCTACCGGATGGCGAAGCTCGGCGACCACGTCGGAGCCGAGGCGCACTGCCGGGAAGCGCTGGCGCTCAACGAGGAACTCGGTCACGTCGAAGGCGAAGCGGCCACTTCGGACAGCCTCGGCTACATCGCCCACCACCACGGGCGCGACGCCGACGCCGTGGAGCACTACCGGCACGCGCTGAAGCTCTACCGGCAGCTGGACAACTCCTACGAGGAGGCCAGCGTCCTGCGGCACTTCGGCGACGTGCTCGCCGCCGTGGGCCGGCACGGCGAAGCGCGCGACGCACGGCAACGAGCCCTCACCCTCTTCCGCGCCCAGGGCCGCGTCGAGGACGCCGACGAAGTCCGGGCGTTGCTGACCTGATCGCCACCGCGCCACCCGATCGTGTGCTCCTGGTTCGATCGCCGGCGGCGTCGGCAGGCCGACCATACGATTCTGCGATGTCCAATGGGAGCGGTGCGCCACTGCAGATCCCTCCCGGGTACGACCTCGGCCTCGCCCGGACGTGCTCGTTCGTCGTCAACGTCGCCTGCGACATGTGCGAGCAGTGGAAGGCGGCCGGCTGCCCGCCCAACGGCTTCTTCCAGTGGCAGCCCGCGGACACGTGCCCCGTCACCAACTCGGTGTTCGACGTCGGCGACTTCACCTTCTCCGGCCCGATCTGGAGCAACTTCATCCTGGACGCCGCGGTGGTCAGCGAGCCGTTCGGCGTCCTGGCCCGCAGCACGAGCGATCCGCAGACCCTCCACCTCGCCTTCCGCGGCTCGCAGACGGACGCCGACACGCGGATGGACCTCCAGGTCGAGCTGGTGGACTACCCGCCGCCCACGACGCCGACCGCCGGCGGCGTCAAGGTGGAGCGCGGGTTCTACGGCGTGTTCAGCGGGATCGACCGAGGATTCCTGGACCGGTTGTTCCTGACCGCTTCGGCCGCCGGCACCCGCCTGATCGTGAGCGGGCACAGCCTCGGTTCGGCCCTGGCCACCCTGGCCGTGCCGCTGGCCCGCGCCAACGGGATCACCGGCGCGAACACCCTCCACTACAACCAGGCCAGCCCCCGGGTCGGTGACCGGGGGTTCCAGAGCTACTACGACAGCCTGGACGTGACGACGTTCCGGCTGGTGAACACCTACGACGTCGTGCCGAAGTCACCGCCGCCGCCCTACGTGGCCGTCGGTGTGGAGGCACCCTTCGGCGCCGACTACGGCTCCGAGGCGGAACGCCACAACCCGTGCTGCTCCTACTCCTACGCCCTGTTCAACCCCACCGCGCCGGTCAACCCGGGGATGGGCGCGTGCATGGCCGCGTCGAAACCCGAGCTGCACGTCCCCTGATGCCGCTCAGCGCGGCCTGCCCGCCGCCAGCGCCACGACCCCCGCCACGGCCACCGCCGCCGACACCGCGACACCCGCGCGGAACCCGGCGTCACCGCCGCCCGCCAGTCCCGCCGCCAGCGCCGCCACCGCGGGCCCCACCGTGCTGCCGACCATCCGCGCGGTGGCGCTCAGCCCGCCCGCCGCACCGGCCATCCCCTCCGGCGCACCGGACATGACCAGGGTGTTCATCGCCGTGTTGAACAAGCCCTGCCCCACACCCAGCAGCGCCAGCCGCCAGCACAGGTCCGGCAACGACGTCACCGGCAGCACGAGCAGCCCCAGCGCGAGCGCGCTCAGCACCGTCCCACCCATCGCCACCAGCCACGGCCCGTACCGGTCGCTCAGCGAACCCGACACCAGCGCGAGCCCGGCCACCCCCGCCACGAACACCAGCAGCGCCACCCCGACGTCCTCCGGCGAGCCGCCCAGCACGTCCGTCACCTGGTAGGGCACCAGGAAGAACATCACCCCGGCCAACGTCGACACCAGCGACAACGTCAGCAGCGGCAGCCCGAACAACCTCCGCCGGACCAACGTGAGCACCGGGCGCGAGCCTGGTAGCCGCGCCCACCACACCGCGAGCACCACGGCCACCCCGAGCAGCCACGCCAGGTCCTCGAACGCCAGCAGCACCGACGTGATCGCGCCACCCAGCAGCACCGCTTCCAGCACCAACCGCCCGTCCGGCCGGGGCAGCCCCCGCCCGTCCGGCCGCAGCGACCGCCACCCCAGCCACAACGCGACCACCAACACCGGCAGCTTCATCAGGAACACCGAGCGCCACCCGAACGCGCCCGCCACCAACCCGCCCAGCGGCGCGCCGGCCAGCCCGCCGATCGTCATGATCGTGATCACGTACCCGATCGCCCGCCCGCGCTGCTCCGGCGCCACCGCCGCGACCACGATCGGCATGTACCCGGCCAGCACCAGCGACCCGGCCACACCCTGCAGCACCCGTCCCACCACCAACACCCAGAACGACGGCGCGACCGCCGTGAGCACGCTCGCCACCGCCACTCCGGCCAGCGCCAGCAGGAACGCCGACCGCACGTCCGCCCGGTCCACCCACCGCCCGGCCGGGATCGCGATCGCCGCCATCGGCAGCGTGTAGGCCAGCAGCACCCACGCCGTGGCCGCCGGTCCGATGTCCAGCTCGCCGCCCAGGCTGGGCAGCACCACCGCCGCCACCGTCATCTCGGTGGTGACCACCAGCATCGCCATCGCCAACGCCACCACCGGCGCCCACCGCGTCCCGACCCGCACGTCCTGTGTCATGGCGCCGAAGCTACGGCCGCGTGCCGCCCCGCCGAATCAGTCAGGTGACCGGTCGACCGACGCACCGCGACCCGCCGGTGGACGACCAGTCAGGTGACAGATGCCCGCGCCCTTCCCCCGCTCCTAGCGTCGACACCGACACGACCGAGGGAAGGAACACCCGTGATCAAGCTAGCGATCATCGTCGGCAGCACCCGGCGCGGCAGGTTCGCGCCGGTGGTGGCGAACTGGTTCGCCGACCGGGCCAAGCAGCGCGACGACCTGAGCGTGGACGTGCTCGACCTCGACGACCTCGACCTGCCGGACCGGCTGCACGGCTTCGGCGAGGACCCGGCGCCGGAGGTCGCGCTGGTCTCGCCGCGCCTGCGCGACGCGGACGCGTTCATCGTCGTCACGCCCGAGTACAACCACAGCTTCCCCGCGCCGCTGAAGAGCGCCATCGACTGGCACTTCACCGAGTGGCAGGCCAAGCCGGTCGGGTTCGTCTCCTACGGCGGCGTCGGCGGCGGGTTGCGGGCGGTCGAGCAGTTGCGGCAGGTCTTCGCCGAGCTGCACGCGGTCACCGTGCGGGACACCGTCAGCTTCCACGGCGCGTGGTCGCGGTTCGACGACGCGGGCGCGCCGGTCGACGCCGACGCGGTGAACAAGGCCGCCACCGCCGTGCTCGACCAGGTCGTCTGGTGGGGGACGGCGCTCAAGGAGGCCCGCGCCAAGCGGCCTTACGAGGCCTGACGTGCGGGCCGTGCGGCTGCACGCGTTCGGCTCGGCCCTGCGGTGCGAGGAGGTCGGCGACCCGGCGCCGGGGCCGGGCCAGGTGCGGATCGCGGTGCGCGCGGCGGGCGTGCACCTGGTGGACGGGGTGATCCGGCGTGGCCGGGAGGACTGCGTGCCGCTGCCGGAGCTGCCCGCGGTGCTGGGGTCCGAGGTGGCCGGCGTGGTGGACGCGGTCGGCCGCGACGTGGACGAGGCGTGGCTGGGGGAGCGGGTGGTGACGCAGCTCGGCCTCGCCGGCGGTGGGTACGCCGAGCTGGTGGTGCGGGAGGTGGGCGCGCTGCACGTGGTTCCCGACGGGCTCGACTTCCCGGCGGCCGTGGCGATGATCTGCACCGGCAGCACGGCGCTGGGCGTGCTGGACGCGGCGGCCCCGGCCCCGGGCGACGTGGTGGTCGTGACGGCCGCCGCCGGGGGGATCGGGACCGTGCTGGTGCAGGGCGCGACCCGGGCCGGTGCGCTGGTGGTGGGCCTGGCGGGTGGTGAGGAGAAGCGGCGGGCGGCGTTGCGGGCGGGTGCGGCAGTGTCCGTCGACTACCTGGCGGAGGGGTGGCGGGAGCAGGTGTGCGCTCGACTCGGTGGACGGGAGGTGACGGCGGTGCTGGACGGTGTCGGGGGTGCGCTGGGGCGTGGTGCGGTCGACCTGCTCGCGCCGGGTGGGCGGGTCGTGATGTTCGGGTCGTCGTCCGGCGAGCTGGTGCACCTGACCTCGGCGGACCTGTTCGCCCGCGCGCTGACCGCGACCGTCGCCGTCGGACCGCAGGTGGCGAAGCGGTCGGGCGGGCTGCGCGCTCTGGAGGCACGTGCCCTGGCCGCCGCCGCGACCCACCGGCTGACCCCGTTCGTCCAACCGTTCCCGCTGGCCGAGGCCGGGCGGGCGCACGAGGCGATGGAGAGCAGGCGCACAGTGGGCAAGGTCGTGCTGCTCCCGGACGCCGGCTAGGGTCGGGGACATGCTGCACGGGAGGTCCGCCGAACTGGCCGTGGTGGACGACCTGTTGTCCGCCGCCCGCGCCGGACGCAGCGGCGTGCTCGTGGTGCGCGGCGAGGCGGGCATCGGCAAGTCCGCCCTGCTGTCGCACGCCGCCACCCGCGCAACTTCGCCGACCTCGGATTCGCCCGCCCCGGATTCGCCCGCACCGGGCTCGCCCGCCCCGGAATTGTCGTACCCCTTTGGCACAATGAAAGCAGGGGACCCCCTGGCGGGTACCCCTGCGCAGCAATCGCCCGGCCCAGCCGGCGGCAACCACGGCCCTGCCGGCAACCACGCTCCTGCCGGCAACCACGCTCCGGCCGGCAACCACGCTCCGGCCGGCGGCAACCACGCTCCTGCCGGTGCCGACCGAGCCTCGGCCGGTGCCGGGTTCCTGGTCCTGCGCGGCACGGCGGTGGAGTCCGAGTCCGTGGTGCCGTTCGCCGGCCTCAACCTCCTCCTCGGCACCGTCGTGGACCGGGTCGACACCCTGCCGCCCAACCAGGCCACCGCCCTGCGCGCCGCCCTCGGCCTCGCCCCGCCCGAAGGCGGCGACCACCACCTCGTCGGTCTGGCCGTCCTCACCCTCCTCGCCGACCTCGCCGACCGGCGCCCCGTCCTCTGCCTCGTCGACGACGCGCACTGGCTGGACCAAGGCTCGGCCCAAGCGCTCGTCTTCGCCGCGCGCCGCCTCCAGGCCGAGGGCATCGCGATGATCTTCGCCGCCCGCGACCTGCACGCACCCCCGTTCCCCGCACCCGGCCTGCCCGAGCTGCGCCTCACCGGCCTCACCCCGGAGCACTCCGCCGCCCTCCTCGAGGAACACGCCGCCGACCTGCCCCGCTACGTCCGCGACCAGATCGCCGACGAAGCGCGCGGCAACCCGTTGGCGCTGCTGGAACTCCCCGCCGCCCAGCGCGAGGGCCACCTGCCCGCCGCCCACGCCTACCGCGTCGCCGCCCTGCCGACCCACAGCCGCATCCAGCAGACGTTCGCCGACCGCATCGGCACCCTCCCCGAACGCACCCGCACCCTCCTCCTGGTCGCCGCCGCCGACGACACCGGCGACCCGGCCGTGGTGTTCGAGGCCGCGGGCCTGCTCGGCGCGTCCGTCGACGACCTCGAAGCCGCCGAACGACGCCAACTCCTGCGCTCCGACGACGGCCGGCTCACCTTCCGCCACCCCCTGATCCGCGCCGCCGCCTACCAGAGCGCACCGCTCAAGCACCGCCTCACCGTCCACAAAGCACTCGCCGACGTGCTGGACGACGCCCACCGCAGCGCCTGGCACCTGGCCGCCGCCACCACCGCGCCCGACGAGCACGTCGCCCAAGCCCTCGCCCGCACCGCCGAGGACGCCCGCAACCGGGGCGGCTACGTCGCCGTCGCCGCCGCCTACCACCGCGCCGCCGAACTCACCCCGGACCCCACCGAACGCGGCCACCGGCTGGCGGCGGCAGCGGGCGCGGCCGGCGCGGCGGGCCAGTTCGACCGCGCGGTCGCGCTCGCCGACCAGGCGTGGGACCTCGTCACCGACACGCTGGACGGCGCACGCGTGGCGCGCATCCAGGCGAGGTTGGCCGCCGAGCAGGGACGTCCGGCGCAGGCCGCGGCGCAACTCGCCCGCGCCGTCACGTGCGCCCGGCACTCCGATCCGGAGCTGGCGGGGGAGATGCTGTTCCACGCGGCCAACAACGCGTGGGCCGGCCGCGACTTCGACGCCCTCGCGGACATCGTGGCGCGCGCCGACGGCCTGCCCGGCGCCGACGACACCCGCGGCGTCGCCAAAGCCGCCTTCGGCCTGGAAGGCGAGGACGTCCCCGGCGGCATGGCCGCGCTGCGCGGGCTCCTCGGCTCCCGGTACGTCGGTGGCCCCGGCAACGCGGTCACCGCCTGGTGGAACCTCGTCCTCGGCGACGACCAAGCCGCCTACGCCTGGGCGTTCGACCTGGAACGCCAGTCCCGCGCCCAAGGCGCCCTCGGCGTGCTGCCCCGCGCCCTCGCCTACCTGGCCCGCGGCCGCCTGCACCTCGGTCGGCACCGCGACGCGCGGGCCACCGCCGAAGAAGGGCTGCGCATCGCCGCGGACATCGGCCAGGAGTTCAGCGTCGGCTACCTGGCCGCCGTGCTCGCCGAGCTGGCCGCCATCGAGGGTGACGAGGCCAGGTGCGAGGAGCTGGTGGCGACGTTGGTCGGCGGCGCGCCCCAGTCCGTGCGGGCGGCGTGCGCGTCGGCGTTGCTGGACCTGGGCCTGGGCCGGCACGAGGCCGTGCTGGACCGGTTGGCCGACGTCGCCGCGGGCGCGCACCGGCTCTACTCCGTCACCAGCCTGCCCGACCTGGTGGAAGCGTCCGCCCGGCTGGGCAAGCCGCACGCCGACGCCGCCCGCTGGTACGACGAGTGGGCGTCGAGCACCGGCCGACCGTGGGCCCTCGCCGTCTCCGCGCGCTGCCGCGCCCTGCTCACCAACGACGAGCAGTGGTACGCGAAGGCCGTCGACCTGCACCGCGTCGACGACAGCCGCCCGTTCGAACGCGCCCGCACCGAGCTGCTGTACGGGGAGTGGCTGCGCCGGGCCCGCCGCAAGGCCGACGCCCGCACGCACCTGCGGTCGGCGTCGGAGGTGTTCGAACGCCTCGGCGCGACACCGTGGGCCGCCCGCGCCCGCACCGAGCTGCGGGCCACCGGCGAGAGCCGCGCCGTGCCGGGGCCGGACCCGCTCAGCGCCCTCACCCCGCAGGAGCTGCAGGTCGTGCGGCTGGCCGCCGAGGGCCTGAGCAACCGGGACATCGGCGCGCAGCTGTTCCTGAGCCCGCGCACGGTCGGCTACCACCTCTACAAGGCCTACCCGAAGCTCGGCGTCGCGTCGCGGGTGGAGCTCGGCAGGCTCGCCCTCGCGTAGCCGACCGGTGTCGCCGACTGGTCTAGACCCATTGACATCTCCTCCCGGGCGTACGCACGCTTGACGGCAGCCGGCCGCCGCCTTGCCCTAGGAGGACCCACGGTGACACTCCCAGCGAGGACGGCACGAGCGCTCGCCGTCCTGGTGATGGTGTTCGGCGCGATCGCCGTCTGGAACACCGACACCACCACGGCCTCGGCCGCCGAACCCCTCAACGGCCTCGTCCCCGCGCCCGTCTCGGTGCAGCCCGCCGCCGGCGTCACGCACGCGATCACGGCCGACACCCGCATCCACACCACGGCCGCCGCGCACGGCGTCGGCGACCACCTGGCCGCCCTGCTCCGCCCGTCGACCGGCTACGCCCTGCCCGTCACGGACACCACCGGCGTCCCGGCCGACGGCATCGCGCTGCTCATCGGCGGCGCGCCCGCGTCCGTCGGCGACCAGGGCTACCAGCTCACCGTGACGTCCGCGTCCGTGCAGCTGCGGGCCGACACGCCCGCGGGCCTGTTCGCGGGCGTGCAGACGTTGCGCCAACTCCTGCCCGCCAAGGTCGAGAGCCGGACCGCGCAGGCGGGCCCGTGGACCGTGCCGGGCGCGACGATCACCGACTACCCGCGCTTCGCCCACCGGGGCGCGATGCTGGACGTGGCGCGGCACTTCCACCCCGTCGCCACGGTCAAGCGCTACCTCGACCAGCTCGCCCTCTACAAGGTGAACTACTTCCACCTGCACCTCACCGACGACCAGGGCTGGCGCATCGTCGTCGACAGCTGGCCGCGGCTGGCCACGCACGGCGGCAGCACGCAGGTCGGCGGCGGACCGGGCGGGTACTACACCAAGGCGCAGTACCAGGAGATCGTCGCGTACGCCGCCGCCCGGCACATCACCGTCGTGCCCGAGGTCGACCTGCCCGGCCACACCAACGCGGCGCTGGCCTCCTACGCCGAGCTGAACTGCAACGGCGTCGCGCCCGCGTTGCGCACGGACATCGCGGTCGGCTACTCGTCGCTCTGCGTGTCCAAGGAGATCACCTACACGTTCGTGGAAGACGTGATCCGCGAGATCGCCGCGCTGACGCCCGGCCCGTACTTCCACATCGGCGGCGACGAGGCGAACGCGACCACCGACCAGGAGTACCAGGCGTTCATGAACCGGGTGCTGCCGCTGGTCGGCAAGTACGGCAAGAAGGCCATGGGCTGGCACGAGTTCGTCAAGACGACCGCGGACACCGGCGCGGTCGCGCAGTACTGGGGCACGACGACGTCCAACGCCGTCGTCCAGAACGCCGCCGCGCGTGGGCAGAAGATCGTGATGTCGCCCGCGAACAAGGCGTACCTGGACATGAAGTACCACTCCGGCACGCCCCTCGGCCTGAGCTGGGCCGGTTACGTCGAAGTCCGCGACGCCTACGACTGGAACCCCGGCACGCACGTCAGCGGCGTCCCGGAGTCCGCCGTCCGCGGCGTGGAAGCTCCACTGTGGACGGAGACGGTCGTGACACCGGCCCACGTCGACTTCATGGCGTTCCCACGCCTGTCCGCGATCGCCGAACTGGCCTGGTCACCGTGGGCGACCCACAACTGGGACGCGTTCCGCCGGCGCCTCGGCGCCCAGGCGCCGCGATGGGCCGCGATGGGCATCGACTTCTACCGCTCGCCCCAGGTCCCGTGGGCCGACAACGGCACCACCACCACGACAACCACGACCACCACCCAACCGTCCGGCACCTGGGCCCCGAACCGCGCGTACGCAGTGGGTGCCCAGGTCACCTACAACGGCGTCGCCTACCAGTGCCGCCAGTCGCACACCTCGCTACCCGGCTGGGAACCACCGAACGTCCCCGCCCTCTGGCAACGCCTCTGACGCCTGCCCTGGACGTTCAACTCACCGGTCCCGCGCGTCGAACACCCGGGCACCCCGAGTTGAACGTTCAGGGCACGACGCGGGCGGCGGAGACCGGGCGTTCCGACACCGCGAACGTCCGCGCGGACGACGTGTTCACGCTCCACCGGTACCGGCTGAACTCGCCGGTCACGTCGGACGCGTAGAACATCATGTGCCCGTAGCCCGCACCGTCCGTCGAGGCGGTGGCGTTGAAGATCCGGTTGTCCGGGAACCGGGAGTAGTTGCCCACCCCGTACACGCCGTGCGGCTCGGACGTGCAGTCCACGACCTCCACCGCGTACTGCGTCTCACCGCGGAAGTTCAGGCCGCGGGTCGGCGCGGTGTAGACGCCCTTCACCGAGCGCACCATCACCACGTGCCCGGTGTTGGTGTCCTGGTCGTTGCGGTAGTCGACGGCGATCAGGTCACCCGGACGAAGGTCCGCCACCCTGGTGACGCGCTCGAAGTGCGGGATCTCCCGCTCCGCGAACGCCGCCCGGTAGTCGCGCGCGAACGGGCTCGCCACGCCGAAGTGGGCGCTGAAGAACCCCGGGGTCGCCCACTTGTACGTGCGCTTCAGCACGGCGGTCAGGAACGACGCGCACTGGCTCTGGTTGACCCACCCGGACGCGTCGCCGGGCGAGCCCCACCGGACCACGTTCGGCTGGTCCGGCTCCTTGTAGGTGTTGTTGGCCAACGGGCACGTCGGCAACGACAGGTAGCCGACCAGTTGCTCGGCTTCCAGCAGGTGCGGTGTGGACGGCCGGTGTGGACGCGGCGTCCGGGCCGACGCGGCGGTCGTCCCGAGGGTCGCGGTCGCCGGTGCGGCGACGGCGGTTCCCCCGGAGAACGATCTGCGCGACAGGTCCATCGTGCGACTCCCCCTTCGATGCGGGCCCGCATACCGTAGTCGAAGGGGGTGGGCCGCACGTGGCGGTTTCAGCGCGCGTAGACCAGCAGGACGGTGGTCAGCACGGTGCACAGGGCGAGCATCGCGGCGATCCCGGTCATCGCCGCACCGGCCGACAGCAGGACCCGGGTGAGCATGCCGAGCACCCGGCGCAGGAGCTTGGCCAGTCCCATGACCAGCGCCATCGCGCCGATCATGATCACCACCACGAGCGGCGTCCACTCGGTGGCCTCGGAAGTTTGAGCTAACGCGGTGAGCATGTTCATGATGACCCCCGGATGGCTTCCTGGGTGAACTTCACCTCTACTCACTGAAGTTGACTGAACCTCAGTAACTTGAGCGTAAGTGCGGTGTACCGGGCTGACAAGCCCCTGATGGGCGTATCGGCTCGTGACTTCTCTCCGCAATCGTGTATGTTTCACGCTTCAGCTGTTACGCTGAAGTTCACTGAAGGGCGCGCGGACGTGGTCGTTGCGGATGACTCCCACCTGCTGGCGCACCGCCTTCGGGCGCTGCGTGAAGAGCGGTGGCCCGACATCACGATCACGCAGAGTGACCTCGCGCACGCGTTCAGTGCCGAGAAGCCCGCGAGCGTGCCCCTGCTGTCGTCGTGGGAGAGCCGCAGCAAGCCCAAGACGCCGCCCCTGAACCGCCTCGCCGCCTACGCCACGTTCTTCGCCACCAAGCGCTCCGTCGCCGCCCGCCCCTACCGGCTGATCCCGGTGGAGGAGCTGACCCCCGACGAGCTGCGCCGGCGGGAAGAGCTGCTGCGCGAGCTGGCCGACCTGCGCGCCGCCGTCGAGCGCGAGGACGGCGCGACCCCGGCCCAGGACCGCGCCGACCGGGGCTTCTGGTACTTCGACGACCGGTACGACATCACCATCGTCGTCGCCCAGCTCCCGGCCGACATGCGGGCGAAGATGCCCTACTCCGACCCCACGCAGCCGGACTACGTCGAGCTCTACACCTACGCCGACCTCGACGCCCTGATCGAGCTGCACGGCCACATCCGCGCGCTCAACCCGCGCAGCCAGGTCAACTTCCGCATCGCCTCCGACCTGGCGCCCGACGACTACACCACGCACCTCGTGCTGCTCGGCGGCGTCGACTGGAACCTCGTCACCCGTGAGCTCCTCGACCGCGTCGACCTGCCGATCACGCAGGTCGCGCGGCACGACGAGGCCGAAGCCGGCGGGTTCGTGGTGCGCGACCGCGAGGGGGGCGAACGCCTCTTCGCGCCGAAACTCGGCAACCACCGCGGCCACGAGGTCCTGCTGGAGGACGTCGGCCACTTCTACCGCGGCACCAACCCGTTCAACCACAAGCGGACGGTGACGATCTGCAACGGCCAGTACGGCAGGGGCACCCTCGGTGTCGTGCGGGCCCTGACGGACAGCAGGTTCCGCGACCGCAACGGCGCGTACCTGGAGACCCGCTTCGCGGGCGCCGACGCCTACAGCATCCTCACGCGGGTGCAGGTGGTGAACGGCCAGGTCGTGACGCCGGACTGGAACCTGCCCCAATCCCGCCTCGTCGAATGGCCGGAGGGCCCGGGTTGAACGCCACCGCTCCTGCGCTCGTGGAGCACCACGCGTCGCACGGCAAACTGCTGACCACAGTGGACGTCCGCGACTGCCCGCCGGGCGCCGTCGACGCGATCATCGTGCCGACCAACCGCCCGTGGCGCTACCTCGGCACGGTGGTCGAGGTCGCCGCCCAGCTCGACCGGCCGCTGGTCGTGCTCGCCAGCGGCGCCGCCGCACCGGACCGGGCCGCGAAACTGGCCCGCACCAGGGGCGTCGAGATGCTGGTGGTCGACGTCCGCGCGCTGCCGCCTTCGCTCATGCCCCGCCTGTCGGCCACCACGAAGGTGCTGGGCCCCACGGAGTTCATGCGGCACACCGACACCAGCTTCAAGCGCAACCTCGGCCTGCTCGTGTCCCGGGTGGTCGGCTGGGAGCGGGTGGCGTTCCTGGACGACGACATCACCGTGCCGACGCCCTCCGACCTCGACGCGGCCGCCGGCCTGGTCTCGGAGGGCTACGCGGCCGTCGGGCTGGAGGTCGGCGGCTTCCCGGACAACTCGGTGGTCTGCCACGCGCACCGCGAGACCGGCGGCGACCAGGGCACGTTCATCGGCGGCGGCGCGCTGGTGATCGGCCGCGAG
This sequence comes from Actinosynnema sp. NPDC049800, assembly GCF_040656635.1. Lineage (NCBI taxonomy): Bacteria > Bacillati > Actinomycetota > Actinomycetes > Pseudonocardiales > Pseudonocardiaceae > Actinosynnema > Actinosynnema sp. NPDC049800. Next base: position 89,081 of record NZ_JBFAMT010000010.1, read on the forward strand.
TCGATGACCTCGTTCTTCCCGACGATCTACAACGAGGACTGGTTCTTCCTGCTCGACGACGCGGGCCTGCGCCGGTCGGCGATCACCGGCAAGGTGCGGCAGAAGCCGTACGACCCGTTCGCCAACGAGTCGCGGGCGCAGATGGAGGAGTTCGGCGACTGCCTCGCCGAAGGGGTGTTCGCGCTGCTGGACGACGACGGCGGCTTCGAGGCGGCGGCGGACGAGGGCTACTGGACCGAGTTCCTGCTCGGCCGGATGGCCCTGATCGACAGCATCCTCGACCGCATCAGGTCACGGGGGCGGCGTGACGATGAGGCGTTGCGGATGGAGATCGCCCTGCGCGCCGCGCGCAAGCGCTGCGACGCCATCCCGCCGTCGCTGTGCGTGCGGTACCTCAAGGCGCTCGCCCAGGACCGGCGCACGTGGGCGGCGCACGTCGCGACCTTCCCCCGCGGCACGGTCGGCCTGCGCGGCTCGGTGACGGAGCTGGGCCTGGTCGGGCACGCCACCTACGTCGCCCGCTGACGCGGCCTCCCATGTGGCGGAACGCTCAGCCCGCGGCGCGCGCCGGCGATTAGGCTCGCCTGCTGGGACGCACACGGTAGGAGGGCGCATGACGAGCACCGATGGTCGGCAGAAGTGGCTGACCGTCGCCGAGGAGCTGGCCGCGGCGTTGCGGGTCGACGCGGCGGAGCGCGACCGGCGCGGTGCGGAGCCCTCGGCGGAGGTCGCGGCGTTGCGGCGGTCCGGGTTGCTCGAGGTCGACGACTGGGCCACGCAGCAGGCCGTGACCAGGGTCGTCGGCGCGGCGGACGCCAACGTCGGCCACCTCCTCGGCTACCACTACCTGCAGGTCTGGCGCAGCGGCCTGTTCGACAACCCCGACCACCGGCCCGGTGGCGACGTCCCCGGCGCCGATGTCTTCTGGGCGGGGGTCAGCAACCCGCTCGACGCCGCCCTGGAGCTGCGGCCCGTCGACGGCGGGTTCGAGGTCACGGGCCGCAAGACGTTCGCCACCGGCGCGTCGGTGGCCGACCGGCTCGTGGTCAGCGCCACCCACACCGAGACCGGCGACAAGATCACCTTCACCCTCGACGCCAAGGCCGACGGCATCACCTACGCCGGTGACTGGGACAACATCGGCCAACGCCTCACCGCCAGCGGCGGCGTGGTGTTCGACCACGTGCACGTGCCGTCCGACCAGGTCCTGGGCCCGCACGACGAGAACAGCCCGCGCCTGTCGCTGGCCGCCCTCGGCTTCCAGCTCGTGCTCGCCCAGCTGTACGTGGCGATGGCCGAGGGCGCGCTGGCCGAAGCCGCCCAGTACACCCGCACGACCACCCGCCCTTGGTTCCTCAGCGGCGTCGACCAGGCCACCGCCGACCCGTACGTCCTCGGCACGTACGGCGAGCTGGTCGCCGACACCCAGGCCGCCGGCCTCCTCACCGACCACGCCTCGGACAAGCTGGACCAGGCCTCCCGGCGCGGCGCCGACCTGACCCGGAACGAACGCGCCGAGACCGCCGCCGCCATCTCCTCGGCCAAGGTCGTCGCCACCAAGGTCGCCAACCAGACCACCAGCCGGGTGTTCGAGCTGTGCGGCGCGCGGGCCACCGCGGCCGGCTACGCCTTCGACCGGTTCTGGCGCAACGCCCGCACCCTCACCCTGCACGACCCCGTGTCGTACAAGGCGCGCGAGGTCGGCGCGTACTACCTCACCGGCGAGCACGCGCCGTTCACCGGGTACAGCTGATGGAGCCGTTGCTGGCGCGCAGCGTGCGCCTCGAGGACGACGGCGTGCACGTGCTGGACCGGCGCAACTTCCCGTTCGAGAAGACGTGGGTGCGCTGCGGCACGGTCGCCGAGGTCGCGAAGGCCATCGAGGACATGGTCACCCAGTCCTCCGGCCCGTACTTCGCCGCGCTCTGGGGCATGGTGCTGGCCGCCCGCGAGGTCCGCGACCTGCCGCGCGACGAGGCCCGCGCCCACCTCGACCAGGCCGGGCAGCTCCTGATCGCCACCCGCCGCACGAACAACCACCTGCGCAAGGCGGTGGCCGCCGTGCTGGCGGGCGTCGACGCGAACGACGACCTCGAAGCCGGTGCGCTGGAAGGCGCGAAGGCGGGGGACGAGCGCTACCGCAGCCGCAGCCGCAGCCTCGGCGCGCACACCGCCGCGCTGCTGCCGGACGAGGGCGCGGTGCTCACGCACTGCTGGGCCGACCTCTACCTGACCGAGACAGTCACCGCCGCCCAGGCGATGGGCAAACGTTTGCGGTTCGTCTGCACCGAGACCCGCCCGTACCTCCAGGGCGCCCGCCTGACCGCCGAGACGCTGGGGGAGATGGGCGTCGACACGACCCTGATCACCGACGGCATGGGCGCGGCCGTCATGTCGACCGGCGACGTGGACGTGCTGCTGACCGCCGCCGACCGCGTCACCATGGACGGGCACGTGGTCAACAAGGTCGGCACGCTCGGCCTCGCGATCGCGGCGCACGCGTTCGACGTGCCGTTCCTGGCCATGGTGCAGGCGCCGGACCGCCTGGCGCCGACCGCCGCCGACGTGCCGATCGAGCACCGACCGGGTGACGACGTGCTGCACACGCTCGGCCGCCGCACGGCCACCGACCGGGCCCGGGGCCTGTACCCGGCCTTCGACGTCACGCCGCCGCGGTTCGTCACGAAGGTGGTGACCGACCGCGGTGCGTACGCTCCGGACGGTTTGGCCGATTACTACGTTGGGGACGTTCATGAGTGAGTGGGTCGTGCTGGACATCGAGGGCACGCTCAGCGCCACCGACCAGGTCCTGGTCACGCTGTACGACTACGCCCGGCCGCGCCTGGGCCCGTGGATCGACGAGCACGGTGACGACCCGGCCGTCGCCGAGGCCGTGGCGCAGGTCCGCGAGCTGTCCGGTGTGGACGGCGGCACGGACGAGCTGGTGCGCGTGCTGCACGGCTGGATGGACGAGGACCGCAAGGTCACGCCGCTGAAGACGTTGCAGGGCCTGATCTGGCAGCGCGGGTACGCCGAGGGCGACCTGGTGGCCGAGTTCTTCCCGGACGTCGTGCCCGCGCTGCGCAAGTGGCACGCCGAGGGCACGAAGCTGGCCGTGTTCTCCTCCGGCTCGGTGGCCGGTCAGGTGGCGTTCTTCGCGCACACCGCGGACGGCGACCTCACCTCGTTGTTCGAGTTCCACTTCGACACCGTGAACGCGGGCCCGAAGCGCGAGGCCGCGTCGTACCTCAAGATCGCGTCCGTGCTCGGCTCGGACGACATCACCTTCTACTCCGACGTCCCCGCCGAGCTGCACGCCGCCGCCGAGGCGGGCTGGGGGACGGTCGGCGTCGCACGCCCCGGCGAGCCGTACGGCGACGCGGACTTCGGTCCACACCGGACGGTGCGGGCCCTGTGAGGACCGGCTCGGTGACACCCGGTGCGGCGCTGGCCGCCGAGTGCGCCCGGTACACCGCGATGGGCTGGATGCGCGGCACCTCGGGCAACCTCTCCGTGGTCGTGGACCGCGACCCCCTGCGGCTCGCGGTGACCGTCAGCGGCAAGGACAAGGGCGAGCTCACCGCGGACGACGTGGTGATCGTCGACGCCGAGGGCCGCACGGACGACCCGGTGCGCGTGCCGTCGGCCGAAGCGGGTCTGCACGGGCGGATCGCGGCGGTGTCCGGCGCGGGCGCGGTGGTCCACGTGCACGCCCTCGCGCCCGTGGTCGCGGCCGAGCACTGGCCCGACGGCGTCGAGCTGCGCGACCTGGAGATGCTCAAGGGCTTCGGGCGGCAGGCGCACGAGACCGTCGTCGTCCCGGTGGTGCCGAACAGCCAGGACATGACCGTGCTCGGCGACGCGTTCGAGGCCGGTTTCCGCGCGGACGTGCCCGCCTTGCTCGTCGCCCGCCACGGGGTGTACGTCTGGGGTGACGACCTCTACCAGGCGCGGCACCGGCTGGAGTGCTTGGAGTGGCTGTTGCGCTTCAAAGCCGAGACCTACAGGAGGTAGGCGCGATGACGTTGCTGACCGTGTGGTCGGACACCGACCCGGAGACCGCTCTGGTGCGCACCGCCGACCCCGCCGAGATCGCGGTCGAGCTGAAGCAGCTCGGCGTCCGGTACGAGCAGTGGCCGGTCGTGCCGGGCGTGACCAGCGAGAACGTCCTGGAGGTGTACGCCGAGCAGGTCGCCCGCGTCACCGAGACCGAGGGCTACGTCCTGGTCGACGCGACCGAGATGACCCCGTCCGACGACCCCGAGTGGCTGGCCTCGGCCTCCCAGGCGCGGCTGAAGTTCCTGGCCGAGCACACCCACGACGACGACGAGGACCGGTTCTTCGCGCGCGGCTCCGGTGTGTTCTACCTGCACGTCAAGGAGCGCGTGTACGCGGTGCTGTGCGAGGCGGGCGACCTGCTGAGCGTGCCCGAGAACACCACGCACTGGTTCGACATGGGCACCCGGCCGGACTACGTGTCGATCCGGTTCTTCCACGACGACGACGGCTGGGTCGGCAACTTCACCGGCAGCGGGATCGCCGAGTCGTTCCCGACCTACGACGCGCTCATGGCGGGTCACCGAGCGAGCTGAGCTCGGCGGCGAGGTTGGCCTTGGCGCGGACCTCCCACCGCTCACGTGCGTGCGGCGTGACGTACAGCGGGTCGCGCCGGGCCAGCGAGCGCAGGACGTTCGCCCGGCCGACCCGCCACGCGTCGTCCGGCACGTGCGCGTACTCGGCGCGCACGGCCGTGCGGTAGCGCTCGTAGGCGGCCGGGTCGGAGCCCAGGACGGCCAGGTCGGCGTCCAGGAGCAGGCACGTCAGCGGGTCGTCCGAGGCGTGGTCCGCGGTGGCCAGCACCAGGTCGGCCACCGCGTCGGCCTCGGGCAGGCCGACCAGCCGTTCCCGGGCCCACTCGGCGCTGCGCCGCTCGTCCTCGCCCGGCACACCGTCGTAGATCACGTCGTGCACCAGGGCGGCGAGCGTCAGCACAGCGCGCTCGCGTGCCGTGCGGTTGTCGGCCTCGGCGAGCACGTCGACGTCGCGGACGACGGCCAGCACGTGGCCGGCGTTGTGGTAGCCGCGGTGCGGTTCGGCGTACCGCTCGGCGAGGTCACCCGGTCCCTGCGCGCCACCGAGCACCCGGACCGCGTCGTGCCACCGTGCTTCCAGCTCAAGCATCGGGCAACCCCACCGTGAACGCCGCGCCGCCCTCGGGCGCGGGACCGGCCTCGATCGTGCCACCCAACCGGGTCACCAGACCGTGCACCAGGGCGAGCCCGATGCCCGTGCCGACCGGCCGGGACCGCTCGTACTTCGCGTGCAGCGCGCCCTTGCGGAACGCCACCCGGTAGTCCTCCTCGGACAGCCCCGGACCGCCGTCGCGCACCTGGAGCACGTCGTGCAGCGCCAACACCACCGGCCGACCGGCGGGCGTGAGGCGCAGCGCGTTCTCCAGCAGCCCGTCCAGCACCTGCCGCACCCGCCGGGCGTCCGTCGTCCGCACGACCGACCGCGCCGGCGCTTCCAGCCGGAACTCGACCCCCTTCGCCGCGCACCGGGCCCGCCACACCTCGGCGGCGGCCGTGACGACCTCGGTCAGGTCGACCGGGGCGAGGTCGACGCGGAAGTCGTCCGCACCCAGGCGGGCCAGGTCGAGCAGGTCGGTCACCAGCCGGTCGAGCCGGTGCGCCTCCTCGGAGATCGTGCGGCCGACCGACGGCACCTCCGGCCCGGACACCACGCCGTCGGCCAGCGACTCGGCGAACCCGCTCACCGCGGTCAGCGGCGTGCGCAGCTCGTGCGAGACCGACAGCAGGAACTCCCGCTGCCTGGCCTCGCTGCGCGCCAGCGCGTCGGCCAGGGCGTTCACCGCGCCGCCGACCTCGGCGACCTCCGCCGGCCCCTGCTCGGGCGCCCGCAGGTCGCGCCGACCACCGCTCATGGTGCGCGCGACCGCCGCCGTCCGCCGCAACGGGCGCGCGACCAGCTTGCCCAGCAACAACCCGGCCACCGCCGCGACCAGCAACCCGACAGCCAGCGCGAACGTGATGTTGCGCAGCAGCTTGCGGCCCGGTCCGTTGCCGATCCCCGTCTCCTGCACCAGCGCGACCCCGTCGCGCACCTCGACCAGCCGCGTCCCGGCGACGCCGGACCTGACCCGGGCCTCCCGCACCGCACGCACGGCCTGCGGATCACCGGCCAGCCCGCCGTCCGGCCCGATCAGCACCACGGCGATGCCCTGCCCGCGCAGCACCTCGACCACCCGCAGCCGCCCGGCCCGACCCACGTCGAGCTGCCCGGCCACCACGTCCGCCTGGTCGGCCAGCGCCTCACGGCTCACCTCGCGTGACGCGGTCAGCACCAGCCGTGCCGACACCAACCCCGCCACCACGACCGCCACACCGGCCACGGCCAGGCACAACGCCGTGATGCGGAACGCGAGGCTGGTCCGCTTCACGACGCCTCGACCGAGTAGCCGACCCCGCGCACGGTCCTGATCGGGCTGCGGTCGCCGAGCTTCGCCCGCAACTGCGCCACGTGCACGTCCACCGTCCGCGTGCCCGCCGCCGCCGCGTAACCCCACACCGCGCTCAACAGCTGCTCCCGCGCGAACACCCGCCCGGGGTGCCGCATCAGGTGGGCCAGCAGCTCGAACTCCGTCGAGGTCAGCGCCACCTCGTCGGCGCCCGCCCACACCCGCCGCCGGTCGCCGTCCAGCTTCACGTCGCCGACCACGTGCACCGGGTTGACCTGCGGCGTTCCCCGGCGCAGCACGGTGCGGACCCGGGCCACCAGCTCGCGCGGGCTGAACGGCTTGGTCACGTAGTCGTCCGCGCCCAGCTCCAGCCCGAGCACGCGGTCCACCTCGTCGTCGCGCGCGGTCACGAACAGCACCGGTGTCCAGTCGCCCGCCGCGCGCAGCGCCCGGCACACCTCGACCCCGTCCATCCCGGGCAGGCCGACGTCCAGCAGCACCGCCACCGGCCGCAACCGCCGCACCGCCGCCAACGCCGCGTGCCCGTCCGCCTCCACGTGCACCCCGAACCCGTCCCGCCGCAGGTAGAGGCAGATCAGGTCGGCGATGGCCCGTTCGTCCTCCACGACCAGCACGAGTCCCTGCACGCCGGGAATCGTGGCACGCGGCCGGCGGCGGGCAGGGCCACGCGCGTGTTCGGGTTCGGTAAAGGTCGTGCGCTCGGGCCGGCTCGTCGAGCCACCGCACGATCCGTACCCCCTGTGCGGGTGAAATCCACGCGTGCCACGTCGGATCGGCATAACGAATCCATACCGGCGTGCATCAGCTGAATGGTCCACGGCGATAGAGCAGAGGCGGAGTAGTCCGATCCGCCGATCAGCCCTTCGACCACGTGGAGACCTCCATGCGCACGGCCAGTCGTACTCTGTTCGGAGCATCCTCCCTGCTTGCGGTCCTCGCGGCCGGCGCCCTCGCCGCCGGTGCCTCCGCCCAGCCGGATCCCGCCCCTCCACAGTCCGGTGACCCGCGCGCGACAGCCGTTGCCGGCAACGTCGACATGGGCCAGCCGGGCGACGCGTGCGACGAGGTGGGCTTGCCCGGGAACGAGGCGATGTTGCCGCCGGGCACCTACACCACCGACGGCACGAACATCACCATCACCGCGAACCCGCCCGGGTACGTGATCACCGGTGTCGTCGTGAAGGGCGGCCCGGCCTACAACATCTACCGGGCGGCGGACCTGAGCCCGCTGCCGTGGGAGAACCTGCACTCGCCGCTGAACGCCAGCGGCAAGCCGGCGGAGATCAGCCACTGGTTCGTCTGCCAGGACGTCGCCACCACGACCACCACGACCACCACGACCACCACGACCACCACGACCACCACGACCACCACGAGCGCCACGACCACGACGACGGTGACGACCACCCCCGGCACGACCACCAGCCCGCCCGGGTCGACCACGACCACGCCGGTGAAGACCACCACGACGGTGCCGTCCGACCGGGTCACCACGACGACCACCAAGGCCGCCGGCGTCGTGGTCCCCGGCCGGGATGACGACCTGGCGGCCACCGGCTTCAACGGGTGGTGGCTGATCGTCGCGGGGCTGTCCCTGCTGGCAGCGGGCGCCGGGTTCCTCGCCTCGCCGAAGCTCCGCAACCTCCTCCGGAGGTGATCGGTCCGGCGCGGACGGTCAACATCACCGTCCGGTAACGAATGGGCGGCAACTGATTCAACTGAATGGGCTACCTCGATAGAGGGGTGGTCGGTGTAGTTCGATCCTCCGGTCAGCCCTCGAACCCGCGGAGCAGCACCTATGCGCATCACCAACCGCCGCCTATTCGGAGCAGCCGCCCTGCTCGCCCTGAGCGCCACCGGCCTGCTGGGCGGCACCGCCTCGGCTTCGCCCGACACCCCCCTCGACTCGGGCGACGACCGCGCCACCGTGGTCGACGGCAACGTCGACATCGGGCAGCCCGGCAACGCCTGCGACGTCGTCGGCCTGCCCGGCGACGAGATGACCATGCCGGCGGGCACCTTCACCGTCGACGGCGTCAACATCACCATCACCGCGCACCCCGAGGGCTACACCGTCACCGGCGTCGTGGTGAAGGGCGGCAAGTCCTACAACGTCTACGACGCCGCGGACCTCGGCGACCTGGCCTGGGAAGACCTGCACCCGCCGGTCAACTCCAGCGGCGGCCCGGCGGGCATCAGCCACTGGTTCGTCTGCGCCGAGAAGGACGCCGCGGTCACCACGACCCCGTCCACCCCGGACAGCACCACGCCGTCCACCCCGGCCACCACCACCGAACAGGTCGCCCCGACGACCACCGAGTCCGTCGCGGTCACCCCGACCACCACCTCCGCGCCGGTCATGGCCGACGGCGCCAACGACGGCGACCTGGCCAACACCGGCTACGACGGCGGCTGGATGCTGATCGTCGGCCTGGGCCTGGTCGCCGCCGGCGCCGCCTTCGTCGCCTCGCCGAAGCTGCGCGGCCTCCTGCGCCGCTAACCCCTGAACACCCACCTCACACCACAGGGCCGCTCCCACCCCGGGAGCGGCCCTCGTGCTTCCTCACCCCACCTCCGCGACCCCACCCTCACACCCCACCCCTCACCTCACCCTCCTCACCTCACCCCCCCCACCTCCGCCTCCCTGACCACTCGATCGCACTGGACCGCGAGGTCGCGTCGATCGTTCGCGTCCTCATTCCCGACGATCACGCTTTTCGATCGTCGGGAATCAGGGCGCGAACGGTCGACTTCCCGGCGACCTCGCCCGCGACGCCGGAGGCGGCGCCATCCAACACTGTGACCTGCGCTACCTCACTTGATCCAGGGGGCAGCCCAGCCGCACCACCCGGAACACCGCCGTCTACGATCCGATGAGCCGGCGGCGCCACCCACCGGCGAAGCCAGAACCAGACAGTGCAGGAGGCACCGTGACGGCCGTAGCCCCGCAGCCGATCGCGACGCGGCCCTTCGGGACTCGCGACGCGGTCAAGGGTTCGTTCCTGCTGCGGATGTTCCGCACCACGGACCACAAGCAAATCGGCATCATGTACCTGGTCACGTCGTTCGCCTTCTTCATGGTGGGCGGCGCGATGGCCATGCTGATGAGGACCGAGCTGGCCCGACCGGGCATGCAGTTCCTGTCGCAGGAGCAGTTCAACCAGCTGTTCACCATGCACGGCACGGTGATGCTGCTGCTCTACGCGACGCCCATCGTGTTCGGCTTCGCCAACTTCATCCTGCCGCTGCAGATCGGTTCGCCGGACGTCGCGTTCCCGCGGCTCAACGCCTTCTCGTACTGGCTGTACCTGTTCGGCGGCCTGATCGTGATGGCGGGCTTCCTCACGCCGGGCGGCGCGGCCGACTTCGGCTGGTTCGCCTACACCCCGCTGTCGAACGCCATCCACTCGCCCGGCGTCGGCGCCGACCTGTGGATCTCCGGCCTGGTCGTCGGTGGTCTCGGCACCATCCTCGGCGCGGTCAACATGATCACCACCGTGGTCTGCCTGCGGGCGCCCGGCATGACCATGTTCCGCATGCCGATCTTCACCTGGAACATCCTGGTGACGTCCGTGCTGGTGCTGCTGGCGTTCCCGATCCTGACCGCCGCGCTGCTGGGCCTGCTGGCCGACCGCCACCTGGGCGCCCACGTGTTCGACCCCGCCAACGGCGGCGTGATCCTGTGGCAGCACCTGTTCTGGTTCTTCGGCCACCCCGAGGTCTACATCGTCGCGCTGCCGTTCTTCGGCATCGTGTCGGAGATCTTCCCGGTGTTCAGCCGCAAGCCGATCTTCGGCTACAACGGCCTGGTCTACGCGACGCTGGGCATCGCGGCGCTGTCCGTGGCGGTGTGGGCGCACCACATGTACGCCACCGGCGCGGTGCTGCTGCCGTTCTTCGCGTTCATGACGTTCCTGATCGCGGTGCCCACCGGCATCAAGTTCTTCAACTGGATCGGCACGATGTGGAAGGGGCAGCTGACGTTCGAGACACCGATGCTGTTCAGCATCGGCTTCATCGTCACCTTCCTCTTCGGCGGTCTCTCCGGCATCCTGCTGGCCGCGCCGGCGATCGACTTCCACGTGTCCGACACGTACTTCGTCGTCGCGCACTTCCACTACGTGCTGTACGGCACGATCGTGTTCGCCACGTTCGCGGGCATCTACTTCTGGTTCCCGAAGATCACCGGCCGGATGATGGACGAGCCGCTGGGCAAGCTCCACTTCTGGACCACGTTCCTCGGCTTCCACGCCACGTTCCTGGTGCAGCACTGGCTGGGCAACGAGGGCATGCCCCGCCGGTACGCGGACTACCTGCCCAGCGACGGCTTCACCACGCTGAACACGATCTCGACGATCGGCGCGTACATCCTCGGCGCGTCCACGCTGCCGTTCATCTGGAACATCTTCAAGTCCTACCGGTACGGCGAGACCGTGAAGGTGGACGACCCGTGGGGCTTCGGCAACTCGCTGGAGTGGGCGACCTCGTGCCCGCCGCCGCGGCACAACTTCACCGAGCTGCCGCGCATCCGCTCGGCGCGCCCGGCGTTCGAGCTGCACTACCCGCACATGATCGAGCGGCTGCACAGCGAGGCGCACGTGACGTTCACCGGCAAGGCCATCGCGCACGAGGACGCGAAGCCCGCGCCGTCGGAGGTGGCCGCCGCCGCTGTGCAATCGGGCACAGCCTCGGAGGACACCGAGGGCGACCACAAGTAACGCTTGTAACCTGAGCGCAGGTTCAACGGCGAGCCCCGAAGACCAGCGTCCGACTCCCTCGGACCGCGGTCTCGGGGCTCGTCGCTGTCTGGCATAGGAGCCATCAGTGACCAAGCCCAGCGCCACGCCCGTCCTGATCACCGTCACCGGACCGGACAAGCCGGGGGTCTCCTCCGTGCTCTTCGCGGTGCTGACCAGGCACGGCGTGGAGATCCTCGACGTCGAGCAGGTCGTCATCCGCGGCCGGCTGGTGCTCGGCGTGCTCGTGGCCGCCGACCACGACCCGGAGGGGTTGCAGGAGACCGTCGAGCAGGCCATGGCGACGGTGTCCATGCACGTCGAGGTGGAGATCGGCGCGGACTCGAAGCGGACCGCGCGGCTGGAGTCCAGCCACGTGCTGATCCTGCTCGGCCGCCCGGTCACGGCCCGCGCGTTCACCGAGGTGGCGCGCCGGCTCGCGTCGCTCGGCGTGAACATCGACGCGATCCGCGGCGTCGCCGACTACCCCGTCACCGGCCTTGAGCTGCGGGTTTCCGTAGCCGACGACACGCCGGAGAGCGACGCGCAGCTGCGGTCGGCGTTGGCCGAGGTGGCGGTGCGCGGTGGGCTGGACATCGCGGTGGAACGGGCCGGGCTGACCAGGCGGGCCAAGCGGCTGGTGGTGTTCGACGTCGACTCCACGCTCATCCAGGGCGAGGTGATCGAGATGCTGGCCGCGCACGTCGGGGTGGAGCCGCAGGTCAAGGAGATCACCGACGCGGCGATGCGCGGCGAGCTCGACTTCACCGAGTCGCTGCGGCGGCGGGTGGCGCTGCTGGAGGGCCTGGACGAGTCCGTGCTGGACGAGGTCGCCGAGTCGCTGGAGCTGACGGCGGGCGCGCGGACCACGGTGCGGACGTTGAAGCGGCTCGGGTTCCGCTGCGGTGTGGTCTCCGGCGGCTTCACGCGCGTGATCCAGCGGCTGGTCGACGACCTCGGCCTGGACTTCTGCGCGGCCAACGAGCTGGAGATCGTGGACGGCAAGCTGACCGGCCGGGTCCTCGGCGAGGTCGTGGACCGGGCGGGCAAGGCGGTGGCGCTGCGGCGGTTCGCCGACGAGCAGGGCATCACGCTGGCGCAGACCGTGGCCGTGGGTGACGGCGCGAACGACATCGACATGCTCGGCGCGGCCGGGTTGGGCATCGCGTTCAACGCCAAGCCCGCGTTGCGCGAGGTGGCGGACACGGCGCTGTCGCACCCGTTCCTGGACGCGGTGCTGTTCGTGCTCGGCGTGACCCGCGCGGAGGTGGAGGCCGCGGACGCGGCGGACGGCTTGGAGCTGAACCGGCTGTGAACCCGATCCTGCGGATGCTGGTGGACCGGCACTTCACCGACCCGGAGGACCCGGAGCAGGTGCGGGCGATGCCGGTCGTGCTGCGGATCGAACGGTCCGCGCCGCCGTCCCGGACCGACGTGCTGGAGGCCGCCGCGGCCGCCGCCATCGCGGTGTGCCTGGACGATCGCGCGCTGCCGGGCGGCGAGTGGCACGACGAGCTGGTGGCGTGGGTGCGCGGCCGGATCCGGAAGGTGACGCGGCGGGCACGGGGCGCGCACTGGGAGGCCGTGCAGTCGTTGCCGGGCGTGACGATCACGGTCGGCAGCGCCTCGGTGCGGGCGTTCCTGCCGGGGCGGGTGGTCGACCTGCCCAAGGAGCTGAGCCGGTTGCAGATCTCGGGCAGCGAGCTGCCCTCCGACGAGCCCGGCCCGATCCCCGCCGGCGCGTGGGAGCTGTGGCTGAACCCGCGGGTGGAGATGACGGCGGGCAAGGCGGCGGCCCAGGTGGGGCACGCGTCGATGCTGCTCGCGCCGCACCTGTCCGACGCCGAGCTGAAGGAGTGGGCGGAGCTGGACTACCGGTGCGCCGTGCGGACGCCGTCGGCGGCGGACTGGGACGCGCTGGTGGCCCGGCCCGACGTCGTGCTGGTCCGGGACGCCGGGTACACCGAGGTCGCGCCCGGCACCGCCACGGTGGCCGTGCACCGACGTTTCGGATGACCGCTTTGCGGTAACCATCCCCGGCGTGGGCCTGTTGGACGTGCTGGACGCCAAGCTCGGTGACGGGCTGGAGAGCCTGCTGTGCGCGCACCACGAGCGCAGGCTGCGCAAGCTCGGGTGGGGTTCGGCCTTCGGCTCGGAGGCCGGCTGGTGGACGCCCCGGCGGCCGGTGCGGACCGGCAACCGGGTCGAGGTGCTGGTGGACGGGCACGAGGTGCTGCCCGCCATCGCGTCGGCGATCTCGTCGGCGCGCAAGTCCGTCCACCTGGCCGGGTGGTGCGCGAGCCCGGACTTCCGGCTGACCCGTGAACCGGGCTCGCCGACGTTGCGCGAGCTGCTGGCGTCGGCCGCGTCCCGGGTGCCGGTGCGCGTGCTGCTGTGGGCGGGGCCGCCGGTGCCGATGTTCGAGCCGACCCGCAAGCGCGTGCTGGCGGCGCAGCGCGAGTTCACGCGCGACAGCGCGGTGCGGTGCGAGATCGACGCCCGGGAGCGGACGCTGCACTGCCACCACGAGAAGATCGTCGTGGTGGACGACGAGGTGGCGTTCGTCGGTGGGATGGACCTGACCGCGGTGGAGGGCGACCGCCACGACACCGCCGAGCACCCGCCCCGCGAGCCGCTGGGCTGGCACGACATCGGGACGCGCCTGCACGGGCCGGTCGTCGCGGACGTGGCCGACCACTTCCGCAGCCGTTGGCAGGAGATCGCCGGCGAGCACCTGCCCCCGCCGACGCCACCCGCGCCCGCCGGGTCGTCCTCGGCCCAGCTCGTGCGCACGATCCCGGAGCGGACCTACGACTTCGCGCCGCGCGGCGAGTTCAGCCTGCTCGACTCCTACCTCCGCGCCCTGCGCTCGGCGACGAGGCTGATCTACCTCGAGAACCAGTTCCTCTGGTCGCCCGAGGTCACCGAGGTCCTGCTCGACAAGCTCCGCACCCCGCCGCACCCGGACTTCCGGGTCGTCCTGGTGCTGCCGCGCAAGCCGAGCAACGGCGCGGACACCACCCGCGGCCAGCTGGGACGCCTGCTGGACGCCGACGACGGCAACCACCGGCTGGTCGCCGCCACGTTGTCCTCGCACGACGGCGCGACGTCCTCGTCGGTTTACGTGCACGCCAAGCTGGCCATCGTGGACGACCGCTGGCTGAGCATCGGCTCGGCCAACCTGAACGAGCACTCCCTGTTCAACGACACCGAGGTCAACGTGGTGACCGACGACGCGACCGTCGCCCGGGACACGCGCCTGCGCCTGTGGTCCGAACACCTGCAACGCCCGCTCGGCGAGGTCACCGCTCCCGCCCACGAGGTGGTCGACCGCCTCTGGCGCCCCACCCTGACCGCCCCGGGCAAGCACCGCCTCACCGCGCTGCCGGGCGTCTCCCGCCGCGCCGGCCGCCTCCAAGGCCCGCTGCGCGGCCTGCTCGTCGACGGCTGACCACGCGTGCCCCGCATTCGCGTCCCCGGAGTTCTACGCGCAGAACACGCGACCTGCGCAACCGTGGTCAGTCGTTCGCCGCGTCGAGCCGCTTGAGCGCCGCCCGCACGACCTCCGGGTCGTACGTCGTCCAGAACGGCGGCAGCGAGGCGCGCAGGAACCCGCCGTAACGGGCGGTCGCCAAGCGCGGGTCGAGCACCGCGACCACACCCTTGTCGTTCATCGAACGCAGCAGCCGCCCGGCGCCCTGCGCCAGCAGCAGCGCCGCATGGGTCGCCGCCACGGTGAGGAAACCGTTGCCGCCGCGCGACTCCACCGCCTTCTGCCGCGCCGACGCCAACGGGTCGTCCGGTCGCGGGAACGGGATGCGGTCCATCACCACCAGCGACAGCGCGGGCCCCGGCACGTCCACGCCCTGCCACAACGACAACGTGCCGAACAGGCACGTCCGCGCGTCCTCGGCGAACCGCTTCACCAACTGCCCCGTGGCGTCGTCGCCCTGGCACAGCACGGGGTGCTCCACCTTGTCCCGCAACGCCTCCGCCGCCGCCTTCGCCGCACGCATCGACGAGAACAGCCCCAACGTGCGGCCGCCCGCCGCGTTCACCAGACCCTCGATCTCGTCCACATAGGACGGTGGCAGCCCGTCGCGCCCCGGCGGCGGCAGGTGCCGTGCCACGTAGAGGATCCCGCTGGTGCCGTGCTCGAACGGCGAGCCGACGTCCAGCCCGCTCCACCGCGGCGCGCCCAGGTCCGACGGCGGCTCCTTGTCCGTCGCCGTCCCCTCCGCCTTCCGGGCGCTCGACGCCGCCGGCAGCCCCCACTGCCGCGCCAACGTGTCGAACGTGCCGCCCAACGTCAACGTCGCCGAGGTCAGGACCGTGGTCCGCTTCCCGAACAGCCGCTCCCGCAGCAACCCGCCGACGCCCAGCGGCGCGACCCGCAACGACGGCGGCTTGTTGCGATCGGCGAAATCACCCGACACCCAGACCACGTCGTGGTCGGAGTCGAAGGCCTCCAGGATCCGCGTGGCGCAGTCGTGCACGTCGTCCAGCAGCGACATCGCCAACTTGCGCGACGTGGCGCCGTCCACGTCCTCCTTGCGCTCCGGCCCCAACGACGTGATGCACGCGTGCGCCGCGTCCTTGGTCGCCCGCAACGCACCGGCCAACGCCTGCGGCAGGCCGTCCAGCCGACCGGCAGGCATCTCCTCCAGGATCATCGCCAGGCCGTCGCTCGCCTCGGCCATCCGGTCGGCCACGGTCTGGTCGATCAACCGCCCGCAGCGCCGCGCGGCCGTGGCGACCAGGGACGCGCTCAGCTCCTCCGTCGCCACCGACGTCACCCGGTCGACCAGGTCGTGCGCCTCGTCGATCACCACCACGTCGTGGTCGGGCAGGACCTGGTAGCCCTCCAGCGCGTCCACGGCGAGCATCGCGTGGTTGGTCACCACGACGTCCGCCTTGCCCGCCTCGGCCCGCGCCTTCTCGGCGAAGCAGTCCACGCCGATCGGGCACTTGTTCACGCCGAGGCACTCGCGCGCGGTCACGGAGACCTGGCGCCACGCCTGGTCCGTGACGCCCGGCACGAGCTCGTCCCGGTCACCGGTCTCGGTGTCGGACGACCACTCGTGCAGGCGCTTGATCTCGCGGCCCATCTTGGACACCGCGAACGGGTCGAACAGGCCCGCGTCCTCCGGCTCGTCCGGCGCTCCCGTGTGCAGGCGGTGCATGCACAGGTAGTTGCGCCGGCCCTTGAGGATGGCGAACCGCGGCTCGCGCCCCAGTTCCTTGCGCAACGCCTTCGCGAGCCGGGGCAGGTCGCGGTCGACGAGCTGGCGTTGCAGCGCGATGGTGGCGGTGGAGATGACGACCGTCGTCTCCTCGGCCACCGCGTGCCGCAGCGCGGGCACCAGGTAGGCCAGCGACTTGCCCGTGCCGGTGCCCGCCTGGACGGCCAGGTGCTCGCCGGTCCGGATCGACCGCTCGACGGCCTCGGCCATGTCGACCTGGCCCTGGCGTTCGGCCCCGCCCACCGCCTCCACGGCCACGGCGAGCAACGTCCTGGTGTCGGGGATGGCGGTGGTGGCGGGCACGGCGAAGACCGTACCCGCCCACCCCGTCACCGGGGGCCGGACACCCCAACGCGTCCCGAGCGTCGAACGCGGCTGTTCCGCACGTAGGACATGCGTGCCGCGAACGTCGGACACCCGCGTTCGGAACGCAGGACACGCGTGACGCGAACGTCGGACACCCGGGTCACTTGCGGTTGATCAGGGCCCAGGTCGCGGGCAGGAGGCCGGCGGCCAACGCGATCTTCAGCGCGTCGCCCAGCAGGAACGGCGTCACGCCCAGCTGCAGCGCCTTGCCGAAGCCCACCCCCGCCGCGGCCATCAGCCACGGCACGCCGCACGCGTAGATCGCCAGGTTGCCCACCGCCATCGTGCCGACGGTCCGCAACGGCGTCCGGTCACCGCCGCGGGCGGCCAGGTGGCCGACCAGCGCGCCGGCGAACACGAACCCGACCACGTACCCGAGCGACGCGGGCGTGCCCGACGAACCGCCCTGGAACCACGGCACACCGGCCACGCCGGCGACCAGGTAGAGCACCATCGACGCGCCACCGCGCTGCCACCCGAGCGCCGCGCCCACCAGCAGGGCGGCGAACGTCTGGCCGGTCAGCGGCACGGGGCTGCCCGGCACCGGCAGCGCGACCTGGGCCGCCAGGCCGGTCAGCCCGGCGCCCGCGACGACCAGGGCGATGTCACGCGCGAGAGCGCCCGGGACCAGGTCGGCGAGCACCGCGCGACGGCCGGGAACGGCGAGGACGGACACTTGGGACCTCCCAGAGGATCGACTCACCGGAGGTTAACCGGCGATCACTGGCCGGGTCTTTGTCGAAGCTCTACAAAGTTGGCCATCTCACGCGCGCGGCGTCGGTGGTCCAGCGCCACGCCGCCCGTCGAACGTCCTCACCAGGCGTTCGGGGCGAGGCACGACAAGCGCCACTGACCGAGTCCTGTCCATCGATCGGGGATCGCCCGATAGGGCTGCTTGGTGGTCATCGGGTCGCGGTACGGCGAACCTCATCCCCGGAACGAGTGAGTCCCTTCGGGCGGCAGGCCCACGTTCGGTGGCCGTGGTTGGGCGATTCGAGTGGCCGTTGTCCCTCTTTACGGTCAGCAACCCTTAATGCGGCGGGCGTAACGCCGATAGGGGCATTTGGTCGGCCAGACGTTCCGAGGGAGGAGTTCCATGCGGGTGCCCATGACGTGCCGCGCCTCGACGGCCGGACTGGTCGCGGTCGCGGCGCTGGTCGTCGGAGCCGCACCGGCGTCGGCGGCGCCCGGCGATGCCTCGGCCAGGGGCGCGCGGCTGGACCTGTCGCTGACGGGCCGTGACGCGGTGTCGGCCGGCCCGTTCGCCGCCGCCGACGCGGACGGCCCCACCACCGCCACGTTCGCGGGCGTGGACCTGCCGGACGCCCTGAAGACCGGCGTGATCAACGCGTCCGCGTCGCGCGACGACAAGACCGGCGGCGTCGGCTCCCGGGCGAGCGCCGCCGACGTCCGGCTCGACCTGCTCTCGACCGCGACCGTGTCCGCCGACCTGGTCGAAGCCGAGTGCGCGGCCACCCAGAAGGGCCTCACGGGCCAGACCGAACTCGTCGGCCTGGACCTCGGCCGGCTCGACTGGATCGGCGCCCGACCCGCGCCCAACACCACCGTCGACGTCGACCTCGCCGAGGTGGTGCTCAACGAGCAGGTGCGCAACGCCGACGGCAGCCTCACCGTCAACGCCGTCCACGTGACCCTGAGCGGCGCGTCGGGCCCGGTCGGCGACCTGGTGCTCTCGTCGGCCACCTGCGGTCCGGCCGGCCTGCCGATCCCGGCGGCGTCCGGCACGGGCCTGTGGATCGCGCTCGGCCTGCTCGCCCTGTCCGGCGTGCCCCTCGGCGTGGTGGCACTGCGCCGCCGGCACGAACCCGCGGCGGGCTGAGCCGTGCGCGAGACCCCCGGCCGCGGTGTCGCGGTCGGCCCGGGAATCGGCTCGTCGGCCGCGACCGGCGCCGGAGTCGCGTGGTGGGTGGTGGCCGCTGCGGTGCTCCGCGTGGCCGGCCCCGCCGCGGCCCGCGGGCGACGAGCGACAGTCGACGAGTAGCGCGCGTGCGCCCCGGCCACGCGCCGACCCCCAGTCGCGCGGCCGGGGCGCCGCACCCACCCGGAACCACCACTCGCAATCGCAGTGAAAGGGAGCAAGGTGAAGGAAGTCGTGCTGCTCGCGGGCACCCGACCCGAAGCGGTGAGGATCGCGCCGGTGGCGCTGGCGCTCGCCGACCACCCGGTGCTCCGGCCCATGATCGTCCACTGTGGACAGCGCAACGGCGTGGTCGAGCAGGCGCTGGGCGCGTTCGGCCTGGTCGCGGACGTCGAGCTGGACGTGCCGCCGGCCACCGGCGGCCAGGACGGAGTGCCGGCCGGCCTGGTCGCGGAGTTCGACCGGCTGCTGCGCGGGCGCGACCCGGCGGTCGTGCTCGCGCAGGGCGGCACGACCACGGCGCTGGCCGGCGCGCTCGCCGCGTTCTGGCGCGGCATCCCGGTCGCGCACCTGGAAGCCGGGCCGCGCACGGGCGACCTCGCCGGGCGGTCCCCCGAGGAGGGCGCCCGGCAGCTGATAGCCCGGATCGCCACCCTGCAGCTCGTGCCGACCGACGACGACGCCGCCGCGCTCGTCCGCGAGGGCCTGGCCGACCGCCGGATCGTGGTCACCGGCGACACCGTGGTCGACGCCGTGCAGCGGATCGCCGCCGCCGACCCGCCCGCCCGCGACCCCGACCTCGCGCGGCTCGAACGCGTGCTCGACGAGCGCTCCGAACGCCTCGTGCTGGTCACCGTGCACCGGCGCGAGTCGTGGGGCAGGCCGTTGACGCGCGTGCTGCACGCCGTGCGGGCGATCGCCGACCGGCACCCCGACGTGCGCGTGCTGCTGCCCGCGGACCCGGACCCGCGGGTGCGGGCGGTGGCACGGGCCGTGCTCGGCGGGCACGAGCGGATCGTGGTGACCGACCCGTTGGGCTACTCGGACCTCGTGCGCGCGCTGCGCCGGTCCGCGCTCGTGCTCACGGACTCCGGCGGCATCCAGGAGGAGGCGCCCACGTTCGGCGTGCCGGTGCTGGTGCTGCGCGACACGACCGAGCGGGTCACCGCGGTGGAGGCGGGCGGGGCGTGGCTGGTCGGCACCGATCCGATCCGGATCATCGCCGAGGCGGGCTGGGTGCTCGGCGCGCGGCTGCGGCTGCCGCGGGGGCGCAACCCGTTCGGCGACGGCCGCGCGGCGATGCGGGTGCGTGGCGCGTTGGAGCGTCTCGTCGGTCTGCCGACTGACTTCTCCAGCGCGCCGCTGCCGGTGCGCATCCCGTGCTGACCGCGCTTTGTCACTCGAACAGGTACCGGTTTTCCCCTTGCGGGTGATGTACGCGCGAGATCGTCGGGTCGTGTCCGCCGGAGTTCGATAGTCCTCACGTCCGTGAACAGCAGAAGGGCGACACGATGAAGCAGAACGGAGCGCGCCGGGTCGGCGCCGTGACCGCGGCGCTGGCACTCGGCCTGGTCATCGCCGCGCCACCGGCGTCGGCGGCCAACCCGGCGGGGGTGGCCTCCGTCGGCTCCGCCGAGTTCACCAAGGCGGGCACGCGGGTCACCATCGCGCCGCTGGCGCCGTGCGCGGTCGACGGCACGACGTCGAACTCGTCCGAGGCGGTCAGCCGCACGGGCGTCCGGTTCGGCGCGGGCACGTCGTCGTGCACCACCGCGGTCGCCGACCCGGACAACGGCACGACCACGTCCACGTCCGAGGCG
The DNA here is from genome assembly GCF_040656635.1 of Actinosynnema sp. NPDC049800. Classification (NCBI taxonomy): domain Bacteria; kingdom Bacillati; phylum Actinomycetota; class Actinomycetes; order Pseudonocardiales; family Pseudonocardiaceae; genus Actinosynnema; species Actinosynnema sp. NPDC049800. The sequence continues at coordinate 109,624 of NZ_JBFAMT010000010.1, forward strand.
GTCGGTTCGGAGTTCGAGCTGTCGGCGCTGATGTCCGCGGGCGGGCCGCGGCTGCGGGTGGCCAGGTGGAAGGTCACCTGCGTGGGCACCGTGTCCGGCACCAACGCGGGGTGGGCGGCGGACGGCCTGCAGGGCTTCGCGGGGCTGCCCGAGCAGATCCCGACGAACTACGTGCACCAGGTCAAGGCGGGCGACGGCACGGTGCTGGCCACCGCGACGTTCGGCGAGACGACCGTCCCGGACGCGAACGACGGCAGCATCACGATGACCATGCTGCACCTGCGCTTCACCGAGGCGTCCACCGTGACCGGTGACGTCGTCCTCGGCGCGACCGCCTGCTCGCCGACCCCCTGAACCCGCGCGTGCCGAACGCCCGGGCCCCGCGCGTCGAACCTCCAAGGACCTCCGAGTCCACCGTTCAGGACCGCGACCGGCGGACGTGAACGCGGAACTCACCCGACCGGAGCGTTCGACTCGCGGGGCCCGAGCGTTCGACGCGCGGGCCGGTCAGCCGACGCGAGGGGTGCCCGACAGCGTCACGCCGGCCTCGCCCAGCCGCGTCAACGCGCTGTCCACCGTCGGCTGCGACACGCCCGCCGTCAGGTCCAGCAGCACGGTCGTGGCGAACCCGGCGTTCGCCGCGTCCATCGCCGTCGCGCGCACGCAGTGGTCGGTGGCGACGCCCACCACGTCCACCTGCTCCACGCCACGCGCCCGCAGCCAGTCCACCAGCTGCTCGCCCGACCGCGAGGAGCCCTCGAACCCCGAGTACGCCGCCGCGTACGCGCCCTTGGAGAACACCTCCTCCACCGCCGTGACGTCGAGCTCCGGGTGGAACGCCGCACCGGCCGTGCCCGCCACGCAGTGCACGGGCCACGAGTCGACGAAGTCCGGCGTCTCGCTGAAGTGCGCACCCGGATCGATGTGGTAGTCGCGCGTCGCCACCACGTGGTCGTACGACGACGAGGCCACGTGCGCCGAGATCGCCGCCGCCACCGCCGCCCCACCGGCCACCGCCAGCGAGCCGCCCTCGCAGAAGTCGACCTGCACGTCCACCACGATCAGCGCCTTGCTCATCTTCCGCCCCCTACAGGAACGTCGTCGGGATCGCGGGCTCGCCGCGGGACAGCTTCAGACCTTCCCACGGCACGGTCACGAGGGCAGCGCGCAGCCGTTCCCGGCTCTCCGCCAACGTGTCCAGGCCGTCCACCCGCCGGCCGGCGCGGACCAGCGGCACGGCCAGCAGCCGGTCGTGCGCGTCCATCGACGGCGCGGAGTCGTGCGGGAACACGACCTCCTCCAACGCCGTCCCGGTCTCCTTGTGCCGCCGCAGCGAGCTCTTGCGCCCGCCGCGCGACTCCTTGTGCGAGCTGCGCTTGGCCACCGGCCGCCCGTCCACCTCGACCAGCTTGTAGACCATGCCCGCGGTCGGCGCGCCGGACCCCGTGACCAGGGACGTGCCCACGCCGTACGCGTCCACCGGCTCCGCGCGCAGCATCGCGATGGAGTACTCGTCCAGGTCGCCCGACACCACGATCCGGGTGTTCCGCGCGCCCAACGAGTCCAGCTGGTCACGCGCCTGCCGCGCCAGCACGCCCAGGTCGCCCGAGTCGATCCGCACCGCGCCCAGCCCCGGCCCCGCCACCTCGACGGCGGTCTTGATGCCGTTGGTGATGTCGTAGGTGTCCACCAGGAGCGTGGTGTCCACGCCCAGCGCCTCGACCTGCGACCGGAACGCCTCCTCCTCGCTGTCGTGCAGCAGGGTGAACGCGTGCGCGCACGTGCCGGCGGTCGGGATGCCGTGCCGCCGCGCCGCCTCCAGGTTCGACGTCGCGGTGAACCCCGCCAGGTACGCGGCGCGGGCCGCCGCCACGGCCGCCTCCTCGTGCGTGCGGCGCGACCCCATCTCGATCATGCGCCGACCGTTGGCCGCGCCCACCATCCGCGCCGCCGCCGAGGCGATGGCGCTGTCGTGGTTGAGGATCGACAGCGCCAGGGTCTCCAGCACCACCCCGACGCCGAACGGCGCCCGCACCGACAGGATCGGCGAGCCCGGGAAGTACAGCTCGCCCTCCGGGTAGCCGTCCACGTCCCCGGTGAACTTGTAGTCCGCCAGCCACGACAGGGTGGCCTCGTCGACCACGTTCGTGCGTTCCAGCAGCTCAAGGTCACGTTCGGTGAACGTGAAGTCGGTGATCGCGTCCAGGAGCCTCCCGGTGCCCGCGACCACCCCGTACCGCCTGCCCTCCGGCAACCGCCGGGCGAAGACCTCGAAGACGCACGGCCGGTCGGCGGTGCCGTCGCGCAGCGCCGCGGCCAGCATCGTCAACTCGTAGTGGTCGGTGAACAGCGACGTCGACATGCGGGGAAGCCTAAGCCGTGGGCCAGGGTGCCCCTGCGGGCTCCACCGCGGACCGGAACATGACACCATTGGCGGTATGACCACGCCCGTCGAGCATGAGCGGACGCAGGTTGACCCGGCCGGCGAGGAGGTCCGCACCGAGGACCGCCCGTGGCAGACCCTGGTCTGGAACGACCCGGTGAACCTGATGTCCTACGTGACGTACGTGTTCCAGAAGCTGTTCGGCTACAGCCGCGACCACGCGACCAAGCTGATGCTGGACGTGCACCACAAGGGCAGGGCGATCGTGTCGTCGGGGAGCAAGGACAAGGTGGAGGCCGACGTGGCCAAGCTGCACGCGGCCGGGCTCTGGGCGACCATGCAGCGTTCGTCGTGAAGAAGTGGACACGCACCGGCGACCAGGTGCTCGGCCGGTTCGACCGGCAGGAAGCAGCCGTGGTGCGCGGCCTGGTGAGCCAGATCCAGGACATGCTGATGGCACGCGCGGAGGAGGCGCCGCAGGACGAGCTGGCGGAGCTGACCGGCATCCGCACCGGCCCGTCCACGCCGCCGGACGACCCGATCCTGGGTCGGCTGCTGCCCGACTTCCACCGGCTCGACCCCGACGCGCCCGATCCGGCCGAGGTCGACTCGGCCAACGCGCTGCGGTCGCTGCACGAGCCCGAGCTGCTCGACCTGAAGACCGGTGTCGCGGCGGTGGTGCTCCAGACGTGCCCGCCCGACGGCGGTGAGGTGCGGCTGGCGCTGGACCAGGCCGAGGCGTGGCTGTCGGCGTTGAACGACGTGCGGCTGGCGTTGGGGACGGCGCTGGACGTGCAGGAGGACATGCCGGACGAGCTGCCGCCGGACGACCCGCGGTCGCCGCACCTGGGCGTGTACCACTGGTTGACGTGGGTGCAGGAGACGCTGATCGAAGCGGTCATGGCCTGATGCTGGTCGGGCGTGCGCCGGGGGCGGTGGTGCTGCTGGCGCCCGCGGGCGCGGTGGCCGGGGTGGACGCCCGGGGCGCGCCGGTCGGCACGCGTGAGCTGGACCTGCTCGACCCGTCGACGTTGGTGCGGCGGGTGCACGCCGTGGTGCTGGGCGGGCCTTCGGCCGTGGACGGCGTCGTGCGTTGGCTGGCCGAGCGCGGCCACGGGTTCCCGGTGGGCACGCGCCCGTTCGAGGTAGTCCCGATCGTGCCGGCCGCGGAGGCCTTGGGCCTGCCTCCGGCCGACGGCTACGAGGTGTGCGCGTCCGCCGTGCCCCTCGACGTGCCCGCGCTGGCCCTGATCGGCTCGACCGCCGTCGGCCTGGTCGTGGTGGACGCCGACCTGGACCCGGCGGAGTGCCGGAGGGTCGCGATGTCCGCGCACGACGCCTTCGCCCGCGCCGGCGTGACCGTGCCCGCCACCGTCTTCGCGGTGGCCACCGGCAACCCGACCGGCACCCCGCTGAACGACCTCTGCACCACCGCCACCACCGCCCTCCACCACGCCACCGGCCGGTCCTGAGCGCTCACCGCACGTGTCCTGCGTTCAGGTCAGGCTCGTCCTACGTTCGGAATGCCTGAGTTCAACGCCCGCGAAGCGGGTAACCCGGCGGTATGGCGGGTGTGCAGAGGGCGTTCAGGTGGGTGCGGACCAGTCCGGCGGTCGGCAAGGCGGCCGGTGCGCTGGCGGAGGCGGTGCCGGCGACGTTGCGCAGGCGCGAGGTGACCGACCTGCTGCGGGCACGGGCGCTCGGCCGGCCCGTGCACCCGGCGCTGGTGGCGCTGCCCATCGGGCTGTACGCGGCGTCGGCGGCGCTGGACCTCATGCCGGGCAGCGGCAAGGCGGCCCGCGCCGTGATCGGCGCCGGGCTGGCGATCGCGCCCGCCGCCCTGGCCACCGAACTGGCCGAGTACGGCACGTTGGGCGAGGAGCAGCGGCGCACGGCGTTCGTGCAGCTGACGGCCAACGCGGCGGCGAACGTGTGCTACCTCACGTCCTTCCGCCTCCGCGGCCACGGCTTCGGCGTCGTGGCCAGGGCCGTCTCGGCCCTCGGGCTCGCGGCCCTCGGCGCGGGCGGTCTGCTCGGCGTCCGGACGGCCGATCCCGCCGCACCCGGAGACGTGCGCGAACCGGTGTAGTGCGGGTTCTCACACGGCGGGACACCTTCCCCCACCACGTAGGATGGTGGGGTGCTGGTGATTCGCCGTGACCTCGTGGACGCGATGGTGGCGCATGCCCGTCGCGACCACCCGGACGAGGCATGCGGGATCATCGCGGGCCCGGAGGGCTCCGACCGCCCGGAGCGGTTCATCGCGATGGACAACGCCGAGCGCTCGCCGACGTTCTACCGCTTCGACTCGATGGAGCAGCTGCGCGTCCACCGCGAGATGAGCGCCAACGACGAGGAAACGATCGTCGTCTACCACTCGCACACCGCGACCGAGGCGTACCCGTCCCGCACGGACGTCTCCTACGCGAGCGAGCCCCAGGCGCACTACGTGCTCATCTCCACCCGTGACCCGGAGCAGCACGAGCTGCGCTCCTACCGGATCGTGGACGGCGTGGTGACCGAAGAGCCGGTCGAGGTCGTGGAGTCGTACATGTTCGCCCACACCGGCGCCGACGACACGCCCGACTGTCCCTGAGCCCTCCAGGTGCGCCCGCGCACCACACGTGGCACCACCTCACCAAACCCGGCTCCTCGGAGGTTCCAGCATGGCCGTCACCGTCTCCATCCCCACGATCCTGCGCACCCACACCGGTGGGCAGAAGTCCGTCGAGGCCGCGGGCGCGACGCTCGCGGAGGTCATCGACGACCTGGAGACCAACCACGGTGGCCTGAAGCAGCGCCTGGTCAAGGAAGGCGCGCTCCACCGGTTCGTCAACGTCTACGTCAACGACGAGGACGTGCGGTTCGCGGGCGGCCTCGGCGCCGCGGTCAAGGACGGCGACACCGTGACGATCCTCCCGGCCGTCGCGGGCGGCTGACCCCACCCCGGAAGGACCCACTGCGGAGGAAGCGATCGTGGCCCGGTACGAGTCACTGCTCGACACCGTCGGCGGCACGCCCCTGGTGGGGCTGCCCCGGCTGTCGCCGTCGAAGGACGTGCGGCTGTGGGCGAAGCTGGAGGACCGCAACCCGACCGGCTCGATCAAGGACCGCCCGGTCCTGATGATGATCGAGGAGGCCGAGCGGAACGGGGTGCTCACGCCGGGCTGCACGATCCTCGAGCCGACGTCGGGCAACACCGGCATCGCCCTCGCCATGGCCGCCAAGCTCAAGGGCTACGGCCTGGTGTGCGTGATGCCGGAGAACACGTCCACCGAGCGCAAGCAGCTGCTGCAGGCCTACGGCGCGCGGATCGTGTTCTCGCCTGCGGCGGGCGGCTCGAACCAGGCCGTGGCGCTGGCGAAGGAGCTCTCCGCGCAGAACCCGGACTGGGTGATGCTCTACCAGTACGGCAACCCGGCGAACCCCGGCGCGCACTACCACGGCACCGGGCCGGAGCTGCTGAAGGACCTGCCGACGATCACGCACTTCGTCGCGGGCCTGGGCACCACCGGCACGCTGGTCGGCGTCGGCCGCTACCTGCGCGAGCACAAGCCGGACGTGCAGGTCATCGCGGCCGAGCCGCGGTACGGCGAGCTGGTGTACGGGCTGCGCAACCTCGACGAGGGCTTCGTGCCCGAGCTGTACGACGCCGAGGTGCTGACCGGTCGCTACTCGGTCGGCTCGTACGACGCGCTGCGCCGCACCCGGCAGCTGCTGGAGGTGGAGGGCATCTTCGCGGGCATCTCCACCGGCGCGATCCTGCACGCGGCGCTGGCCGCGGCGGAGAAGGCGGCGGCGCGTGGTGAGTCGGCGGACGTGGCGTTCGTCGTCGCGGACGCGGGGTGGAAGTACCTGTCCACCGGCGCGTACGCGGGGACGTTGGACGAGGCCGCGGAACGGCTCGACGGTCACCTCTGGGCCTGAGGCCCGAGAAGGGAGAAGGGCCCCGCGGGCATGTGCGGGGCCCTTCTCGTCTCAGCCGATCGCGCACGCGACGCCGTTGAGCGTGAACGAGCTCGGCTTGTCCGTGTTGCCGTTGTGGGTGGCCTGGAACCCGATGCCGACGGACGCGCCCGCGGCGAGCGCGCCGTTGTAGGACGCGTTGCGCGCGGTGACGGCGCCGCTGGTGGGGGAGTAGGTGGCGTTCCACCCGCTGGTGATGGTCTGCCCGCCGGGCAGGGTGAACGCGAGCTGCCAGCCGTTGATCGCGTTGGTGGACGTGTTGGCGATGGTGATGCTCGCGGTCAGGCCGGTGTTCCAGCTGTTGACGCCGTAGGTGACCTTGCAGCCGCCGGGCGGCGGGGTGGTCGTGGTCGTCGTGGTTGTGGTCGTGGTGGTGGTCGACGTCGTCGTGGACGTCGTGGTCGTGGTGGTGTCGCCGGGCTTGTCCAGCCCGAAGAACTGGATGGCGCGCAACGCCATGCCCGCGCCCATCAGGTTGTGGCCGGTGCCCTGCATGGAGATGGCCTCGACCTTGTCGCCGTAACGGGTGCGCGTCCACCCGGACTGCGGGCTGTCGCTGGAGGTCGGCGTGGTGGACAGGCCGTGGACGTTGGTCCACTGGTCGATCGTCTCGCCGAAGTTCGGGTACCGCAGCGTGTCGTCCGCGGTGCCGTGCCAGAGCTGCACGCGCGGCCGGGCGCCGCTGTAGCCGGGGTGCATGCCGCGGGCGAGGTTGCCCCACTCCTGCGGCGTGCGCAGCACCTGGCCGTTGGCGCAGGCGCTGTTCCAGCCCGAACCGTCGGTGGTGGCGAAGCAGGTGGCGGGCACGCCCGCGAACGCGGCGCCCGCGGCGAACACGTCCGGGTAGTTGCCCAGCATGACGTTCGTGGTCATGGCGCCGGACGAGACGCCGGTGACGAACACGCGGCCCGTGTCCCCGTTGTAGCGCTGGAGCACGTACCGGACCATCGACATCAGGCCGACCGGGTCGCTGCCGCCGTCGCGCCGCAGCGCCTGCGGGCTCGACACGTCGAAGCACTGCCCGCTTCGCGTCGCCGACGGGTAGATCACGATGAAGCCGTACTGGTCGGCCAGCCGGGCGAAGTCCGTGCCCGAGTGGAACGCCGGGCCGGTGCCCGTGCAGTAGTGCACGGCCAGCAGCACGCCCGGCCGGGCCTGGGTGCGGTCCGGCACGTACAGGTGCATGCGCAGGTTGCTGGGGTTGGCGCCGAAGCCGGTGACCTCGGTCAGCGTGGCGGCCGACGCCTGCGGTGCGGCGACGAGGGCCAGCACGAAGGCCGCGGCGACGGCCAGGGAGCTCACGATCGCGCCGAGGACCTTCACGGGGCCACCACCCGTCCGGCGCCGTCGATGCGGCCGGGGCAGAGGTTCTTGGCCGCCAGGCCCTGGACGATGCGCGGCACCGCGTTGACCGTGTTCTGGTAGCTCGCGTGCATGAGCACGATGCCGCCTGCGTTCGCGCTGGTCGCGGCGCGCACGATGGCGTCGGTGGACGCGCCGTTCCAGTCCTGCGTGTCGACCGACCAGATGACCTGGGTCAGGCCGAGCTTGCGCGCCTCGGTCTGCACGGTGGAGTTCGTCGCGCCGTAGGGCGGGCGGAACAGCGTCGGCGTCTGGCCGGTGGCGTTGCGGATCGCGTTCTGGGTGTCGCCGAGCTCCTTGGCCACGGCGGCGGCGCTCAGGTTCGTCAGGTACGGGTGCGACCACGAGTGGTTGCCGACCCACATGCCCGCCTGCGCGGTCTCGCGCGTCAGTTGCGGCTGCTGCTGCACGCGTGAGCCGAGGTCGAAGAACGTGGCCCGCGCGCCCGCCGAGCGCAGCGCGCTCAACAAGGGACGGGTGAACTGCGCGTTCGGACCGTCGTCGTAGGTCAGCGCGACGTACCCGTTGCAGGCGAGCGCGACCGGCCCCGCTTCCGGGGCGGGCGCGGCACCCGCGGTGTTCGCGGACAGCAGTGGCGCGATCACCAGCAGCACCACGGCCAGAAGGGTCCTCATGACCATTCCCTCCTCCTTGAGGATCACGGCGTGAGTTGTCGTCACTATGTGTCGCGGACTGGTCGCGGACAATGAGTTTCGTGAATGTTGCGAGTCTCAAATGGCGTGATGAGCTGCGGCAACGACCGGTGCGCCCGTCCGGTCGCGCCGGCTGCGCCCGGAAACTTTCGACCGGTGGCGCCGTGGTGGGTCCTAATCTTCCGAGTGACGTCCCCAGGTAATGTCGAAACAGGGACCGGCCGTCCTCGCGGAATTGCCGCGTTACCGAATGCGCTTCGGAAAGCCGCAGGCCCGTACAGGCTCCCGACCTCGGTTGATGCATTCGAGTGAACCTGTGCGGCGGTCGAATACAATGGCCGGCACCCACGGTGCTTCCGCATTTTTGCCGTCCTCGGTCCTGCTATCGTTTAGCCCATGCAATTGACGGTGCTCGGGTGTGCGGGCAGCGCGCCGGGACCCGATCTGCCGACCTCCGGGTACCTGGTGGAGGCGGGCGGCGTGCGGATCGTGATGGAGCTCGGCAGCGGGGTGTTCGGCCCGCTCACGCGGCTCTGCGACCCGTTCGAGCTCGACGCCGTGCTGCTGTCGCACCTGCACCTCGACCACTGCGCCGACTTCGGCTCGCTCGCCGTGCACCGGCGCGAGCACCCGGAGCCGCCCTACGACGTCACCGAACGCCGGTTGCCGGTGTTCGCGCCGTCGCACGCGCCGTCCCGCCTGGCCAACGCGCACGCCGCCGACCGGGCCTCGCTGGCGACGACGGACCTGGCCGAGACCTTCGACTTCGTCCCGCTCGCGCCCGGCCGGTACGCCATCGGCCCGGTGGAGGTCGAGGTGGCCGCCATGCGCCACATCTGCGAGGCCTACGGGTTCCGCATCACCTACGGCGGCGCGTCGCTGGTGTTCTCCGGCGACACGGTGCCGTGCCCGGAGTTGGTGCGGCTGGCCGAGGGCGCCGACCTGCTGCTGGCCGACTCGGCGTGGCGCGAGCAGGCGGGCCGCGCCGACTACCTGCACATGAGCGGGCAGGAGGCGGGCGAGGTGGCCAAGGCCGCCGGCGTCGACCGCCTGGTCCTGACCCACGTCCTGCCGTGGTCGGACCACGACGGCGTGCTGAGCGACGCGGCGGAGGCGTTCCCGGGCCCGGTCGAGCTGGCCGCGCCGGGCGCCACCTACACCCTCTAGCCGCCGGTCACCGAGCTAGCCCGCGAACGCGGTCGACGGCAGGCCCTCGCCGACGCCCGGCAGCACCAGGACCGAACCGGCCAGCTCGCTCAACGCGTCACCGCTCAACCCGACGCGCGCGGTCGTCACGTACAGGTCGGTGAAGTCCGCGCCGCCGAACGCGCACGCCGTCGGCTGGCCGACCGGCAGCTCGACCTCCCGGTCCAGCACGCCGTCCGGCGTGTACCGGTGCAACGCCGCACCGCCCCACAGCGCGACCCAGATCGCGCCGGACGCGTCCACGGTGAGGCCGTCGGGCAGCCCGCGCGGCACGTCGACCAGCGGACGGCGGTTGGTCGCCTCACCGGTCTCGCGGTCGTAGTCGAGGACGTCGATCCGCCGCTCCGCCGAGTCGATGTAGTACATGAGCGCGGCGTCGGGGCTCCATCCGATGCCGTTGCTGACGCTCACCTTGTCCAGCACGACCTTCGCGTCGCCGCTCGGCTCCACGCGGGCCAGCCAGCCGCCGGGGTCCTCGTCGTACCGCATCGTGCCCGCCCACAGCCGGCCCGCCGGGTCGATCGCCGCGTCGTTGCCCCGCACGCCGTCGCGGGCCCAGTAGACGAGCCACGTCTTGACGCCGTCCCGGTCGATCAGCGCCACGCCGTCGCGCAGGTTCAGCACCAGGCCGCCGCGGGTCCGTGGCTTGGCCGCGCCCACGTGCTGCGGCACTTCGAGGACGGCGTCGTCGTCGCGCGAGGGGTTGTACCGGTGCACCTCGCTGCCGAGGACGTCCACCCAGAGCAGCGTTCCGCTGGCGTGGTCCCACGTGGGGGCCTCACCCAGTTCCGCTTCGGCCCGCACCGCCACATCGATCGACACCGGCACAGCCTACGGTCACGCACCGGTCGCTTATGGGCGAAAGACGGAGAAGTCACGCTGGGCGGAAGTCCGGCTGAACCACCGGATCCACGCGTAGCCTGGTGACGTGGATCCCACCGGCCCCTTCACCCCGCCGACGCCCGACCCGGTGGTCGCCGCGCCCAAGCAGGCCAAGCAGGCCAAGCCCTTGGCCAAGCGCGTCGTGCCGCCGAGGCCCGTGCTGTCGGCCGTGGTCGTGCTCGGCTTCGTCGGCCTGCTCTACGTCGTCGAGGCGATCGACACCGTGCTCGGCGGCCGGCTCGACGACGACGGCGTGATCCCGCGTGATTTCAGCGAGTGGGACAACATCCTGTGGTTCCCGCTGCTGCACGGCGACTGGACCCACCTGACCGGCAACGCGGTGCCGCTGCTCGTGCTGTCCTACCTGGCCACCTCCGCCGGGATCAAGCAGTTCTTCCAGGTCACCGCGGTCATCTGGCTGACCAGCGGCCTCGGTGTGTGGATCTTCGGCTCCTACGGCAGCCACATCGGCGCGTCCGGCCTCGTCTTCGGCTTCCTGGTGTTCCTGCTGGTGCGCGGCATCTTCGCGCGCAGCCCGCTGCAGATCCTGCTGGCCGTGGTCGTCTTCGCGGTCTACGGCGCGGCGCTGTGGGGCGTGCTGCCGGGCCAGCCGGGCATCTCCTGGGAAGGCCACCTGTTCGGCGCGCTCGGCGGCGTCCTGGCGGCGTGGGGCGTCGCCCGGGATGCCAGGAAGAGCGCCCGGACTACGCTCGACGCGTGACCGTCACCGCCGATTCGCCCATCGCGATCTTCGACTCCGGCGTCGGCGGGCTGACCGTCGCACGGGCGATCATGGACCAGTTGCCGGGCGAGCGGATCCGCTACGTCGGCGACACGGTCAACTGCCCGTACGGCCCGCTGCCCATCGCCGAGGCGCGCAAGTACGCCCTCGAAGTGATGGACCGGCTGGTCGCCGACGGCGCGAAGCTGCTGGTCATCGCCTGCAACACGGCGTCCGCGGCCTGCCTGCGCGACGCGCGCGAGCGGTACGACATCCCGGTGGTCGAGGTCGTGCTGCCCGCCGTGCGCCGGGCGGCCGCCACCACCCGCACGGGCCGGGTCGGCGTCATCGGCACGGCGGGCACGGTCGCGTCCGGCGCGTACCAGGACGCGTTCGCCGCCGCACGGGACATCGAGGTCACCGCGGTCGCGTGCCCCCGGTTCGTGGACTTCGTGGAGCGCGGCACCACCTCCGGCCGCCAGGTGCTGGGCCTGGCCCAGGCCTACCTGGAACCGCTGCAGCGGGCCGAGGTCGACACGCTCGTCCTCGGCTGCACGCACTACCCGCTGCTGACCGGTGTGCTGCAGATCGTGATGGGCGACGGCGTGACGCTCGTCTCCAGCGCCGAGGAGACCGTGAAGGACGTCGTGCGGGTGCTCACGGAGCGCGACCTGTTCCGCGACGGCGACCCCGACCAGCGGTTCAGCTGCACCGGTCCGGTCGAGCCGTTCGCCAGGCTGGCACGCCGATTCCTGCCCGGGTTGGAAAAGGCGACCTTCCACGCCCACGGCTGACCTGGCACGCTCCACGGGTGCTGTTGACCATCCTCGGCTGCTCGGGCAGCCTGCCGGGACCGCACGGGCCCGCATCCGGCTACCTCGTCGAGGCGGAGGGCTGCCGACTCGCGATCGAACTGGGCAGCGGGGTCCTGGCGTCGCTGCAGACGCGTCACGACGCGTTCTCGTTGGACGCCCTGCTGTTCTCCCACCTGCACCCGGACCACTGCGCCGACTTCACCACCCTCGCCGTCATACGCCGCTACCACACCCACCCGCCGTACGACACGCGAGAACGACGGCTGCCCGTGCACGGGCCCGCCGAGGCCGCCGACCGGTTCGCCCGCGCGTACGCGGAGACGGCCGACGAACTGCTCACCACGGACCTGGGCGACGTGTTCGAGTTCCACACCGTCGCCGACGGCGCGGTGACCCGCATCGGGCCGTTCGAGATCACGGCCGTCCGGGTGGACCACCCGACCGAGACCTACGGGTTCCGCATCGCCACCAAGACGGCGACGTTGGCCTACACCGGTGACACGGGGCCGTGCGAGGCGTTACGCGGCTTGGCGCGCGACGTGGACGTGCTGCTGTCCGAGGCGACGTGGACGCACTCCGACGACCGGCCGCCCGGCACGCACCTGTCCGGGGTGCAGGCGGGTGAGGTGGCGGCGGACGCCGGTGTCGGGCGGCTGCTGCTCACGCACATCGCGCCGTGGACCGATCGCGACGCCGTGCTGGCCGAGGCGCGCAGCCGCTTCGCCGGGCCGGTCGACGTGGTCAACCAAGGCGACACCTACGCGGTTGACCGGTCGGAGGTGCGGGTAATCGGCGGCCATGGCAACTGATGTCGTCGAGCTGATCCTGGCCGACCACCGCAAGTTCGAGGAGCTGTTCCGGGCGCTGCGCGACCGGAACACCGACCGCTCGGCGGTGCTCGGCGAGTTGGCGGCGCTGCTGGTGGCGCACGCGGAGGCCGAGGAGTCCAAGGTGTACCCGGCCCTCAAGCGGTACAAGGAAGTCGACAACGCCGAGGTCGACCACGGCGCGGAGGAGCACGCCGAGGGCCACCAGGCGTTGCTGGCGCTGATGGAGGTCGAGGACACCGGCTCCGAGGAGTGGGAGGACAAGCTGGAGGAGCTGGTCCAGGCGCTCAACCACCACGTGGACGAGGAGGAGCGGACGATCCTCAACGACGCGCGGCAGGAGGTGTCCGACGAGCGGCGCGACGAGCTCGGCCGGCTGTTCACGGAGGTCCGGCAGAGCCGGTTGGACGACGACTGCGGTGACATCGGCTACGTCCGCAAGATCGCGGCAGCCACGGAGGATCGGATCGACTAACGTCGATGGGGTGTCGAACGTCGAGGTGCGTCGGGTCGGTCAGCACGACTTCGTGGCCACGAACGACCGGGGCGCGTCGGTGCGCGTCGGCCGCAAGGGCGCCGAGGGCGCGTTCACGCCGGTGGAGCTGCTGCTCGCGGCGGCGGCGGGCTGCGCGGTGGTGACGGCGGAGACGCTCGTGACCCGCCGCGTGGACGGCGACCTGGTGGCGCGCGCGGACGACGTGCGCTCGGCGGACGGGCACTCGCTGACCAGCGTGCCGGTCGCGCTCGACTACGACATCTCCCAGCTGGACGCCGACCAGCGCGCCGCCCTGGAGACCGCCGTCCTCCGCGCGATCGACCAGCTGTGCACCGTCACCCGCACGTTGAAGGCCGCCCCGCCGACCCCGCTGACGCTGCCCGCCTGACCCGCGAGCGTCCTGCGTTCCGGACCTGTGAGCCGGGCGTAGGACGCTCGCGGGGTCAGATGGTGCTCACGTAGTCGTAGACGGCGTTGGTGCCGCTGTGGCCGATGCGGACGGTCTGGACGATCGTGGCGGCGCCGGCGGCGATGACCAGGACGGCGACGACCGTCGAGATCCGGCGCCAGGTCTTCGGCACGGCCGAGTCCTCGACCGCGGCCGCGCGTTCGCGGTCGGCCAGGCGGCCGGCGACGAGCAGGGCCACCACGACCACGCCGAAGCCCAGCGCGAACGGCAGCAGGTCGTTGCCGAGGTCGGCGTGCCGCTGGGCCGCCGGGTCCTGGAAACCCGCCGCCTGCATCTTCGCGATCAGCTGCTCGCCCGCCCACTGCGCCAGCGGCACCGAGCCGACCGCCACCAGCGTCACGCCCAGCAGGGGCCACGCGAACCGCTGCCGCCACCGGGGCACCACGGCCAGCGCGGCGGCGCCCAGCGCGGCCGACGGGAGCAGCACCACCACCGCGTGGACCAGCAGCGGGTGCGCGGGGAGACCGAAGATCGTCACCAGGTCGTCTGCGAGTGCCATGTCTCTCCCTACGCCGGTGGGTTGCTCCCGGGTTCAGCGACATAGGGTAGTGCCGTGCTGAGGACCGATGGCAGGAACGACGACGTACTGCGCGACATCCGGATCACCCGCGGCTTCCAGCAGTGGCCCGCCGGGTCGGTGCTGATCGAGTTCGGCAACACGCGGGTGTTGTGCGCGGCCAGCGTGACCGAGGGCGTGCCGCGGTGGCGGTCCGGCTCGGGTCTCGGCTGGGTGACCGCCGAATACGCGATGCTGCCCTCCGCCACGCACACGCGCAGCGACCGTGAGTCGGTGAAGGGGCGGATCGGGGGACGCACGCACGAGATCAGCCGCCTGATCGGGCGATCTCTGCGGGCGTGCATCGACCTGGCCGCGCTCGGCGAGAACACGATCGTGATCGACTGCGACGTGATCCAGGCCGACGGCGGCACCCGCACCGCCGCCATCACCGGCGCGTACGTGGCCCTGTCCGACGCCGTCACCTGGCTGGGCGCCGCCGGCCGCCTGGCCGACCCCCAGCCGCTCTCGTGCGCGGTGTCGGCGGTGTCGGTCGGCGTCGTGGACGGCCGCGTGCGCCTGGACCTGCCGTACGAAGAGGACTCGCGCGCCGAGGTCGACATGAACGTCGTCGCCACGGACGCCGGCACGTTGATCGAGGTGCAGGGCACCGGCGAGGGCGCGACCTTCGCGCGGTCGACGTTGGACAAGATGCTCGACCTGGCCCTGGCCGGCTGCGCCGAGCTGAACCGCATCCAGGCCGAGGCGCTGGCCCTGCCCTACCCCGGCGTCCTGCCCGAGCCGAAGGCGAAGAAGAAGTGAAGCTGCTCCTGGCCTCGCGGAACAAGAAGAAGCTCGGCGAACTGCGCCGCATCCTGCTGGCCGAAGGGCTGGCGGGGATCGAGGTCGTCGGTCTGGACGACGTGCCGGAGTTCCCGGAGGCGCCGGAGACCGATCCGACCTTCGAGGGCAACGCCCTGGCCAAGGCCCGTGACGCGTTCGACGCCACCGGCCTCCCCTCGGTCGCGGACGACTCCGGCATCGCGATCGACGCGTTGAACGGCATGCCGGGCGTCCTGTCCGCCCGCTGGTCCGGCCGGCACGGCGACGACCAGGCCAACCTGGACCTGGTGCTCGGCCAACTGCGCGACGTCCCGGACGAGCGCAGGGGAGCGGCCTTCGTGTGCACGGCGGCGTTCGTGGCGGGCGACGGCGTCGAGACCGTCGTGCGCGGCGAGTGGCGGGGCACGATCACCCGCGAACCGGCCGGCGAGAACGGCTTCGGCTACGACCCGATCTTCCGCCCGGAGGGCCACGAGGTGACGTCGGCCGAGCTGACCCCGGACCAGAAGGACGAAATCTCCCACCGGGGCCGCGCCCTGCGCCTCCTGCTCCCACACCTGCGGCAGCTGGCTCAGTTGAAGTAGCTAACCCTCACGCCGGGGCCGAGCACGTCCAAACCGATGTGCTCGTCCTGGTGGTCGAGCTTGAGCTCGATGTTCAGCCCTTGGAGCGGCCCGAGGTCGAGCGGCCCGGATTTCGCGGCGCTCAAGGTCAGTCTCCTGAGCCGCTGAAGACCGGTCGCCACGGCGCAACGGTGCGCGACCACGCCGAGCAGTTCGAGGGTCTCCAGTTCGGGTAGGTGTTCCTCGATGCCGTCGGCCACCTCGGGGGCCGTGCCCCACCGCAGGCTGAACACGCGCAATCCGCGCAGCTGGCGTAAGTGCGCCAGGCTCGTCCCTGGGTCCGGCAGCACGACGCTGAGGAAGCTGAGCCCGGCCAGGTGCGCCAGCGCTTCGACTTCGACCGGGCTGTTCAACGCGAGGCTCCTGAGCTTCGGCAGTTGTTCGAGCACCTTGAGGTTGATGTGCCTGAAGGAACCCTGGATGAAGACCTGGCGGAGTTCGGAGTGCTCTACGAGCGGGACGAAATCGACTTCACCGGTGACCGGCAGCGAGAGGAACCGCAGGCGCGGAACTCCCTGGACGACACTGAAATCGGTGTGCGCCGCGCCGTCCAACGACACACCGGCCGACGTGAGTTTCCGGAGTAGGTCCAGGTGTTTCAGCAGGCGTGGGACGGTCACCCAGATGTAGCCGTTCTGCAGACGGGCATCGGCGAGCACCTCGTGCGCGTACCGCTCCGGGTCGAAGTATTCCCAGGCCTTGACGAGTTCTCCCTGCACCGCCCACCTGCTGTCCCCCGCGTAGCGGGCGAGCAGGGGGATCGCGTCCGCGCCGCCCGTCAGGGCCACGGCGCGAGTGGTGGCGGCGGCAGCGGCTTCGGAGAGGCCCTCCAGGGTGTCTGGCAGGTAGCGCAGCACCCGGTGGCCGATGGACGCCAGGGAACGGGTCTCCCGGACGCTCCGGGGCGGCACCAAGTAGTCGCGGATGACCCGGTCGATCCGTTGGTGCACCTCGGCGTCCACGTCGGTGACCGTCTCCAGGCACGCCGCCGCCAAGAGCCGCAACCGCCGGGCGTGGCGGGGTTCCGCATCCGCACGGTCCAGGATGGCGGTCAGCAGGGCCCGGGTCTGCGAGCGCTTCCCGTGACCGCACGCCATCACCACGGTCTCGCGCCAGGTGTCCAAGTGGGCGTTACCGGCCAGCGTCTCGATGTGCTCCTGCTCGGTGGCCTCGCTCGCCGCCAGGTACTCCTGGAACGTCCGGTGCACGAAGTCGACCCGGCCCGGCACCGGCTCGCGCAGCACCCCGCTCCGCTCCAGCAGGTGCGCCAGCACGACGTCCGCCGAGGAATCCACCGTGGGCATCGAAGGCAGCTTCATGGACACGAAGGAGACCGCCCGATCCAGCGGCAGCTCGGACCTGCCCGCCTGGATCAGCCGCCACGCCAAGTCCCGCAGCAGCACGGTCTTCTCGGTCCCGCTCAACATCCCGGCGATCTGACGTTCCGCGTCCCTCAAGTCCAGCAGCATGGTCAACGCCGCCTGGTACAGCTCCATCCGGCTCTGCGGCAGCTCCGAGGTCCGCCCCAGGTTCAACGCGCACAACATCGCGCACAACAACGGCGACGCGGCCAGCGCGCGCAGGTGCGGCCGGTTGTCCAACTGCCGCAACAACCGCCGCTCCGCCACCGGCAGGTCCTCCGGCGCACAGGGCAACGACTCGGCGTCCCGCGCGGCCCCGTGCCAGCGCTGGAGGAACACCCGCACGTCGGCCGGGCTCAGCTGCTCCAGCAACACCGAGCCGAAACCCTCGTCGTGCAGCCACCGCTGATCCGCCGCCGCCGGCCGGGACGTCACCACCACCCGTGCCGAGGGGAACGCCGTCACCAGCTCCCGCAGCCACTCCCGCACCAGCCGACGCCGACCCGCCGGCACCTCGTCCACCCCGTCGACCAGCACCAACCCGTGCCCGGACCGCAGCACGCGGTGCACCCACCCGGTGGGCATGAGCCCGGCCAGCCACCCTGCCGCGTGGTCCAGGAACTGCTCGGGCCGCGGCAGCGGCGTGTCCGCGTACCGGCGCAGCCGCACCACCAGCGGCACCAGGCCGTTCCACGACGCCAACCGGTCGGTGAACGCCTCCCGCGCCGCCGTCACGGCCAGCCAGTCCAGCAGGGTCGTCTTGCCCGACCCGGCCTCACCGCGCACCAACGTGCGGTCGGCGTTGCCGATGGCCGCCTCGACCCGCAGCGAGCCGTGCCTGCGGTCGACGTCGGCGCCGAACCAGCGGTCGAACTCGAAGCGCGAGCCGCGCTGGTCCTGGTCGGTGACGCTCAGGCTCAGGTAGGCGACGCTCAACGCGAGCTTCGGCCGGTGGCGCATGGTCAGACCGAGCAGCTCCAGCCGGTCCAGGGCGTTGCCGACGTAGCGCAGGTACTCGTCGCGGAACTCCTCGTCGGTGTCCACGCCGGTCGGCGCGTGCAGGCTGGTGCGCGGCAGCCGGGACAGCACGTCCTCCAGCAACGCGGCCTGCTGCGAGGCACGGGCCAGCACCTCGGCCAGCGCCCGCGGCTGGAACGCCGGCAGGTGCCGGATCACCTGCACCAGGTAGCGGCACGCCTGGTCCAGCGCGACCTCGTACAACCGGGTCGCCTGCTCGGACAGCCCGGCGTCGCGCACGAGCGTCGCCCGCACCCGCCGGGCCAGCAGCTCGGGGTCGGCGTCGGCGGCCAGCAGCGCCTCGTCGGACAGGTCCAGCTCGCCCAACGCGTCGACCACGGCGTCCAACGCCGCCGTCACCTCACCGGGCGGCAACGACGCGAACTTCGCCGCCAGCAGCGGTTCGAGCTGGTCACCCACCTGGTGGCCGATTCCCGCGATCAGGTGATCCAAGCGGTCACGCCCGCGGATCGACGAGAGCTCCTCGGCGGCCAGCGAGGCCAACGACGCCGTGCGGTCGCGCGACGCCCGTCGACGTGACAGCCAGGCCTTCGCCGCGTGCTGCGCGACGGCCTCACCGATCTTGCCGGCCGCCGCCTCCAGAATGGCGATGGTGCCCTCCCCGTGCTCCGAACCGACAGGTTCGAGCAGGGGAGGGCACCCGGCAATCGGTCGTACGGGTGATCAGGCGGGCAGTTCGCGCAGCAGCTTGGCCACGTGCCCGGTCGCGCGCACGTTGTACATGGCCTTCTCGATCTTCCCCTCGGGGCCGACCAGGAACGTCGAGCGGATCACGCCCATGACTGTCCGGCCGTAGTTCTGCTTCTCCCCGAACGCGCCCCACTCGGCCAGCACCTTGCGGTCGACGTCGGACAGCAGCGGGAAGTTCAGGCCCTCCGCGGCGGCGAACTTGGCCAGCTTCTCCGGCTTGTCCGGCGAGATGCCGACGACCTCGTAGCCCGACGACGCGAGGTCGCCGATGCTGTCGCGGAAGTCGCACGCCTGCTTGGTGCAGCCCGGCGTGCCCGCGGCCGGGTAGAAGTAGACGACCACGGAGCGGCCGGCGTAGTCGGAAAGCGAGACGGGCTTGCCCTCGCTGTCGGGCAGCGTGAACGCCGGGGCCTGGTCGCCCGGTGACAGGCGCTTCTGCTCGGTCATGGCCCCAGACGCTACAAGGTCAGGCGACGCCCTCGAACGTCGCGCTCGGGTCCTGGTTGGCGCCGTTCGGCTCGACCACGAGCTGCAACCGCACCGGGTCGGCGGGCACGGCGAACGCCATCGTCAGCACGGTCTCCGCACCGGGCGCCACCTCGTTGACCCCGGCGCCGACGCCGTTGAGCCCCTGCACGGAGTCGCGCACCTCGGCGACCGGGTGACCGTCGACCAACGCGCGCACGGACAGCTGGCTGGTGCGGTAGGCGGTCTTGGTGCCGTTGACCACGGTCAGCGTGAACACCGCGGTGCGCGGGGACTGCGGGAACGACGTCTCGCTCGGTCTCAGCGACCTGGGCGGCGACACGGTGACCGCCATGCCGTTGCCCCAGACCCGCTGCGCGCCGAACGCCGTGAACGAGGCCGACGACGGCTCGTCACCGCGCTGCTCGGCCACCGCGGACGGACCGGGGGGCGTGGAAATGTCGGAGGGGTCCGCACATCCCGCCATTGCCAGGCCTAGGCACACGCCGACGGCCAGTCTGGCGAACTTCACGAACCTCCCCTTCCCGCCCCGGCGGTGGGCTTGACTGCGACTGCCACCACCATGACGGTGTCGGGGGTTGCCCGGTGACCGAACCGGGGCCTTGATTCGCACCTGGTGCCGGCCTGTGGCCAAGCCGTGATGACGCACGGCTGCCCGCGTGGGCGGCGCCACACCTGGCGGCGACCACGCGGGTCGGCGGCGGCCGAGCGATCGGGCGCGGGGAGCGCCCGGAAGTTGGGGAGCGCGTCGGGGGGCGTGCGCGCTCCACTACGATCATCGCCCCCCGTGGCCGTACCGCTACACCTCTACGTCGGTCTTCACCCGTTCGGACGAACCCTGGACGGTCGAACGTCCCGCCAGCTCCGCCAGTAGTCCGTAAGACCTCAGCCGGTCCGACTGCTCGGCGACCATCGTCGTCACCATCAGCTCATCCGCCCGGGTGTCCTCCAACAGCCGTTCGAGCCCCGCCTCGACCGTCCGCGGCGAACCGATGACCTGGGACGCGATCCGGTCCTCGAAGATCAGCCGCTCGACGTCGGTGTACGGGTAGTCGGCGGCCTCCTGGTCGGTGGCCAGGGGACCGGGCCGCCCGCTGCGCAGCTTGACGAACGCGAGCGCGCCGGGGCCCGCGATCCGCTGCGCGTGCTCGTCGGTGTCGGCCACGATCACCGAGGCGCAGACCAGCGCGTAGGGCTCCGACAGCCGCTCGGAGGGCCGGAACCGCTCGCGGTACAGGGCCAGCGCGGGCAGCGTGTTCTCCGCGCTGAAGTGGTGCGCGAACGCGAACGGCAGCCCGAGCAGGCCCGCGACCTGCGCGCTGTACCCGCTCGACCCGAGCAGGAACACGTCCGGCTTGTTGCCCTCGGCGGGCATCGCGTTGAGCTCTTCGGTGCCGTTGAAGTAGCCGGTCAGCTCGCTGAGCTGCTGCGGGAAGTCGTCCACCGACAGCGGGCCGGTGGTGCGGCGCAACGCCTGCGCCGTGCGCTGGTCGGTGCCGGGCGCGCGGCCGATGCCGAGGTCGATGCGGCCGGGGTGCAGGGCCGACAGCGTGCCGAACTGCTCGGCCACGACCAGCGGCGGGTGGTTGGGCAGCATCACGCCGCCGGAGCCGACCCGCAGGGTGGTGGTGGCGTCGGCCACGTGGCCGATGAGGATCGCGGGCGAGGAGCTGGCGATGCCGGGCATGTTGTGGTGCTCGGCGAGCCAGAACCGGGTGAAGCCGAGGCGTTCGACGTGCTGGGCCAGCTCACGCGTGTGCCTGAGCGCCGTGCGCGCGTCCGTCGCCGTGGTGACCGCGGCGAGGTCGAGGGCGGACAGGGGCACGTCGCGGAGTCGGGTCATGCCTTCGACCAACGCCGAAGACCTCGAATGCCTTCCTGGTGTGACGGTCGCGACACCGGGAAGCGCCGGACCCGGCGCCGGCGTTGACCCCGGTATGGACGTGGTGGTCATCGGTGCAGGTCAGGCCGGGTTGTCGGCGGCCTACTTCCTCAAGCGCGCGAACCTCGACCACGTCGTGCTGGACGCGGACGCGGGCCCTGGTGGCGCGTGGCGGCACCGCTGGCCCACGTTGCGGATGGCGACCGTGCACGGCATCCACGACCTGCCGGGCATGCCGTTCGCCGAGCCGGACCCGACCGCGCCCGCCAACGAGGTGCTGCCCGCCTACTTCGCCGACTTCGAGCGCCGCAACGGCATCGAGGTGCGGCGGCCGGTGCGCGTGCACGCCGTCCGCGACCACGACGGCCTGCTGCGCGTCGAGACCGACAGCGGTGTCTGGGAGGCCGAGGCGCTGGTCAACGCCACCGGCACGTGGACTCGCCCGTTCTGGCCCCGCTACCCCGGCCAGGAGCTGTTCCGGGGCCGTCAGCTGCACTCCTCGCAGTACCGGGGGCCGGAGGAGTTCGCCGGGCAGCACGTGGTCGTGGTCGGCGGCGGCACGTCGGCGGTGCAGCAGTTGCTGGAGATCGACCGGCACGCCGCCCGCACGACCTGGGCCACGCGCCGCGAGCCGGAGTTCTTCGACGAGCCGTTCACGCCGGAGCTGGGCCGGGCCGTGGTCGCCAAGGTGGAGGACCGCGTCCGCCGCGGCCTGCCGCCCCGCAGCGTGGTCGGCGTGACCGGCCTCAACCTCACCCCGGCCGTCCGCGAGGCCCTGGAGACCGGAGTGCTGGCCCGGCGGCCGGTGTTCGACCGGATCACCGAGGACGGCGTGGTCTGGCCCGACGGCACGCACGAGCGGGTGGACGCCATCCTGTGGGCGACCGGGTTCCGCGCCGCCCTCGACCACCTCGCCCCGCTGCGCCTGCGCGGACCCGGCGGCGGCATCCGCCTCGACGGCACGAGGGTCGTCGCCGACCCGCGCGTGCACCTCGTCGGCTACGGCCCGTCGGCCAGCACGGTCGGCGCCACCCGGGCGGGCCGTGCGGCGGCGAAGGAGATCAAGGCGTCGCTGTCCCGCCGACAGGCCGCTTGAGCAGCCTCGACGCCTTCTGCCCCAGCAGGTTCACCCCGACGCCCAGCTTGTACCGCAGCACGTCCAGCCGGCGCACGTTGCGCCGGGCCAGGAACTCCCGGGTGGCCGCCGCGTCGAAGAACCACGGGAACAACGACGACGGGTCGTTGAACCCCTCCCACAGCTGCTCGCCGATGTCCTCCCGGCGTGAGGCGGCGAGCATCACGGTCTTCTGCTCGTCGTTGAGCGGCGCGAGCAGCCCATTGGAGAAGTCGCTGGTGTAGCAGCCGCGCTCCCACCACTCGTCGAACCTCTCGGTCAGCCACGACGGGGTGAACGGCCCGCCGTGCGCGGTCAGCTCCTCGGCGAAGAACCGGGCCATCCGGGTGGCGTTGTTCGCGCCCTGCCCGGCCAGCGGGTCGTTGAGCACGACGGCGTCGCCGAGGCCGAGCACGTGCCGCCCGGACGGCAGCACGGCGACCGGCTTGCGCACCACCGGCACGATCTGGCCCTTGATCCAGGTCACCGGGCTGGTCGGGCGGGCGGGCCGCAGGAACGCCGACTCGTGCGGGAACAGGTCGTCCACCACGTCCTTGAGCACGGACAGGCCCTCGTCGGCCGAGGTCACGCGGCCGAAGCGGTCCGCGCGGCCGCCCGGCGCCGCCTCCACCACGATGCTCCGCGACTCGCCGACGTCCTTGTCGTGGAACGGGATCCAGAACACCTCCAGCGTGCCCGGCAGGAACGAGAACACGCCCTCCCGGTGCTCGGGCCGCGCCTCCAGCTCGTAGCCGTGGATGTTGACCATGAACAGGCTGCGCTGCGGCTCCGAGTGCACCGACCGGACCGGGTCGCGCTCGAACAGGCCGGTCAGCGACTTGTGCCCGGCCGTGACGACCACCAGGTCGTGTGACGCGGCCAGCCGGTCCAGGTCGTCCACGTCGACCGTGTCGATCACCACGGACGCGCCGCGCGACTCGAGCTCCGCCAGGCCGGCGGAGAACTTCAACCGCTGGTCGACGGCCAGCGCGGGCTTGCGCAGCGGCGCGTCGACCGAGAACGCGAGCGAGCGGTCCTCCGTGAACAGGTCCAGGTGGATGCGGCGCATCCGGGAGGCCTCGGGCCAGAAGTCGAGGCCCAGCTCAGCCTCGTACTCGACCTGGTCGCCGAACAGGCAGGCGGTCGGCCGGCCGCGGTCGTCGAGGTGCTCCTCGGCCGTCCGGTCGGAGTAGAGGGTGACCCGCCATCCGGCGCGCAGGAGCGCCGCCGATAACACCAAACCCGCTTGACCTGCGCCGATGACCGCGATTGTGCCCACGCTACAGATCCTCTGCAGAGGATGTGCGATCGCCAATAGCACAATCGGGTCGACTAGCCTCGATCAGGTGCACAGGGGGTTGCGCGCCGTTGCCGGACTGTTGCTCGGCTTCGGCACGGCGCTGGTGGACCTGGTCGTCGTGGCGTTCGCCCGGAACGCGGCCGTCTCGGTCGCCGGGCTCGAACGACGGCGGCTGCGGTCGTTCCTCGGCATCGACAGCGCGGAGCCGACGCGGGAGCAGGCGGTGCGCTACCTGGCCGTGCGCGCGCCCATCGGCCTGTTCGGCGGGTTCGTGCTGGCCTGGCTGTTCTACGGCCTGGCGATGGGCGTCATCGTGCTGTACCGGCTGTTCGCGGGCGGTCCGGAGAGCGGCCTGGACCGCTCCGACGACTGGACCGCCTTCCTGTGGACGGGGCTGATCGGCCTGGTCCTGCTCTACATCGAGGTGCAGGGCATCATCGGCGTGGTCGCGCTGGAGGGGAAGGTCGCCCGGCGCTGGCTCGGCCCGAGCGAGGCCGAGCTGCTGCGCCTGCGCATCGACGAGCTGGCCGCGAGCCGGGCGGGCATCGTGGCGGCCGTCGACGCCGAGCGCAGGCGCATCGAGCGCGACCTGCACGACGGCGTGCAGCAGCGGTTGGTCGCGCTGGGCATGCTGCTCGGCCGCGCCCGCCGCAACCCCGACCACGCCGACGACCTGCTCGCGCAGGCGCACGAGGAGTCCCGGCACGTCCTGGAGGACCTGCGCGAGGTGGCCTGGCGGGTGTACCCGGCGGCGCTGGACTCGTTGGGCCTGGCCGAGGCGCTGGAGGCGGTGGCGGACCGGTCCGCGATCCCGGTGCGGATCCGGTGCGCGCCCCTGGTCGCGGCGCCGTCGGTGGAGACCGCGGTGTACTTCGTGGTCTGCGAGGCGGTGACGAACGCGGCCAAGCACTCGGGTGCGACCATGATCGGCGTGGACATCACCGAGGAGGCGGGCGCGGTGCGGGTGCGGGTCGTGGACGACGGCGTCGGGGGAGCGGACCCGGCCGGCGGCGGGCTGGCCGGCCTGTCCCGGCGGGTGCTCGCGCTGGACGGCGCGTTCGACGTGACCAGCCCGGTCGGCGGTCCCACGGTGATCACCGCGGACGTGCCGTGCGGGTGATCCTGGCGGAGGACTCGACGCTGCTGCGCGAGGGCCTGGTGCGACTGCTGGTCGAGGAGGGCCACGACGTGCTCGCGGCCGTCGGTGACGCGGAAGCGCTGATCAGCGCGGTGGCGGCGCACCTGCCGGACGTGGTGGTGACCGACGTGCGGATGCCGCCGACGAACTCCGACGAGGGCCTGAAGGCCGCGTTGGAGATCCGCCGGCGGTTCCCGGGCGTCGGCGTGCTGGTGCTGTCGCAGTACGTCGAGCAGCGCTACGCCGTCGACCTGCTCACCGAGCACGCCGACGGCGTCGGTTACCTGCTCAAGGACCGGGTGGTCCAGGTGGAGGAGTTCCTGGACGCGCTGCGCCGGGTCGGCGCGGGTGACGTGGCGTTCGACCCGGAGGTGGTGCGCCGGCTGCTGGCCCGCACGACCCACCCGCTGGACGCGCTGACCGAGCGGGAGCGCCAGGTGCTGGCGCACATGGCCGAGGGGCACACGAACAACGCGATCGCGTCCCGGCTGCACGTGTCGCGCAGCGCGGTGGAGAAGCACATCAACTCGATCTTCGACAAGCTCGGCCTGTCCGATGTGGACGGCTACAGCCGGCGCGTGCTGGCGATCCTGCGCTACTTGCGGGCCTGAGCCTTCTTCTGGGTCAGGCGGGACACGACGAACCAGGCGACGGCCAGCACGACCAGCCCGACCACGACCTTCGTCACGACGCCCAGGTACTGGTCGACGAGGTGGTAGTTCGCGCCCAGCACGTACCCGGCGAGGATGAGCGCGGTGTTCCAGATCAGGCTGCCCGCCGCGGTCAGCAGCAGGAAGCCGGGCAGCGGCATGCGCTCCACGCCCGCCGGGATGGAGATGAGGCTGCGGAAGATCGGCACCATGCGGCCGAAGAACACCGTCGCCTTGCCGTGCCGGGCGAACCACTCCTCGGTCCGGTCCACATCGGACACCTTGACCAGCGGCAGCCGTTGCGCGACGGCCCTGATCCGGTCACGGCCCAGCAGCGCGCCGAGGTAGTACAGCGCGAGCGCGCCGGCGACCGACCCGGTGGTGGTCCACAGGATCGCGGCGAACAGGTTCATCTTGCCCTGGCTCGCGGTGAAGCCCGCCAGCGGCAGGAACAGCTCGCTCGGCAGCGGTGGGAAGAGGTTCTCCAGCGCGATCGCGATCCCGGCGCCGGGCGCGCCGAGCGATTCCATCAGGTCGGTGACCCACGTGACGACATCCATGATCCCAAGTTACGAACGCGCCGACGCCGTCACCATGAAGCGGACCGCACACCGGGGTGTGGAAAACCTCAGTTCCCGGCGGCGGCGTGCGCGGCGAGCCCTCGGGCGTACCGCGCGATCACGGCCTGGAGCACCAAGCGGTAGAGCCACCCCGTCCCCGGCGTCTTCGGCTCGAACGACGAGTGCCAGCGGATCGCCGTCCCGTCGCCGTCCGGCACGAGGTCGATGAACGCCTGGTAGTCGCGAATGGCGAGACCCGACAGCAGGATGTAGCCCACCCGCCGGTTCGGCGTCAGTTCGACGACCTCCTCCCTCGTGAGCGCCTTGCGGCCTTTGTTGTGGAATACCCGCACTTCGCCGACGCCATTCGCGTCACCCGCGCGTTCCCGCTCGTACCGCACCACGGGCGACCACTCGGGCCACGTCGCGCTGTCCGCGGCCAGGCGGTAAACCCGTTCCGGCGGGGCTTCGCTGCGCACGTGGACGTCCACTCTCTGTACCATGCGGTACATGTACCATCTGGTACATGCCGGAACAAGGGGCGCCCCGCGAACGCCTGCTCACCGCCGTGGTCGACCACCTGGCCGAGCACGGCCTGGGCGAGGTGAGCCTGCGCCGGCTGGCCGAGGCGGTCGGCACGAGCCACCGGATGCTCCTGTACCACTTCGGCTCGATGGAGGGCCTGCTGGTCGAGGTCGTGCGCGCGGTCGAGGCCAGGCAGCGCGCCGTCCTGGCCGCCCTGCCGACCGACGACCCGGCCGAAGCCGCCCGCGCCTTCTGGCGCGCGCTCACCGACCCGTCCCTGCGCGCGCACGAGCGCCTGTTCTTCGAGCTGTACGCCCAGGCCGTCCAGGGCCGTCCCGGCACCACCGCGCTGCTGGACGGCATCGTCACCGACTGGCTGGAACCCGTCGCGGCCATCCAGCGCTCCCTCGGCCACCCGCCCGACGTCGCCGCCGCCCGCGCCCGCCTGGGCCTCGCCGTCGCCCGCGGCCTGCTCCTGGACCTGGTCGCCACCGACGACCTCGCCGCCGTCGACGCCGCCATGGACCACTTCATCTCCCTCACCACCTGACCGGGAGCGTCCGACGTCCGGAACGAGTTGGACGCTCGGGCGCACCGACCGACGTCTAGGATCGGTCGGCGTGAAGCGGATCCCGGTGGTAGTGGTGGCGGGGTTCCTCGGCTCCGGCAAGACGACGTTGCTCAACCACCTGCTCGGCGGCAGTCGCGGTACGCGGGTCGGGGTGGTGGTCAACGACTTCGGCGCCATCGGCGTCGACGCGATGAGCGTGGCCGGTCAGGTCGACTCCACCGTCTCGCTGAGCAACGGGTGCCTGTGCTGCGCGGTGGACGTCAGCGAGCTCGACGGGATGCTCGCCAAGCTCGACTCCCTGGTGGACGTCATCGTCATCGAGGCGAGCGGCCTGGCCGAACCGCAGGCCATGGCGCGGATGGTGCTCGCGAGCGAGAACCCGCGCCTGACCTACGGCGGCCTGGTGCTGCTGGTCGACGCGGCGGAGTTCCCCGACGACCTGGCCAGGCACGTGCGCGTGGCGGACCTGGTGGTGCTCAACAAGGTCGACCGCGTCACGGACCCCTCGGCGCTCGCGGCCGAGATCGACCGGCTCAAGCCGGGTGTGCCCGTGGTCCAGTCGACGTTCGGCCGCGTCGACCCCGCCCTGCTGTTCGACCCGCGTCCACGCGAGCAGCACGGCCAGCTGTCGTTCGAGGACCTGCTGGAAGAAGAGCACGACCACGTGCACTACGACAGCGTCGAGTTCACCGGCGGCGCGATGAACCCCGTGCGGCTCATGGCTTTCCTCGACGCGCGACCCAAGGGCCTGTACCGGGTCAAGGGCTTCGTGCGGTTCGACGTGCCCGGCCACCGGCAGCGGTTCGGCCTGCACACCGTCGGCGCGTTCCTGCGGTTCGAGCGCTCGGCGTGGCCGGGACCGCGGCGCACCGAGCTCGTGCTGATCGGCACGGGCCTGGACCTGGCCGCGATCCGCGCCGACCTGGCCGCCTGCGAGGAACCGGACCCGGGCGCCGTGGACCCGCAGTCGATGCTCGAAGTCCTGCGCTACACGGCGTGAGCGACCCCGCGGGGCCCCCGACGCGGAACGCCGGGGGCCGCCGGTCGGCGACGTGGGCTCGGAGAGACTCGAACTCTCACTGGCACGGACCTAAACCGTGTGCCTCTGCCAATTGGGCTACGAGCCCGTCGCCGCAAGCTTATCGGCAGGCTTGAGCAGCCCGATGCCGAGGGACACGACGCCCGCCGCCAGGCTCAGCCCGCCGACGTAGAGCAGCGCGATCAGGCCGTTCGCCCGCGTCACGTCCTCGCCCATCGCGGAGAAGAAGAAACCCGCGGGCATCAGGATCGCCGCGATCGGCACGCCGAGCCTGGCCACCCAGCCCCACGGCCCGCGCACGTCCGCCGCGTCGGCGAACAGCAGGCACACCAGGCTGAGGATCACCAGCACGCCGGCGTGCGCGTGACCGGCGCGGAAGAACGACTGCTGGAACTCGGTCAGCGGCACCTCGCCCTGCGCCACGGTGGTCAGGAACCGACCGCCGAACTCGACGCCGACGACGCTCAGCAACAGCACGCCCGCCAACCGACGGGACGCGAGTGACAACCGGATGGCGGCCATGACGCTCCTCCACTCGAATGGAAACAGCGTTATAGAAGCACCTGTCCGCCGGTCAGGTCAACGTGGTGGCGGCGTCTCAACTACGGTTGTGACCAAGGAGCAGGTAGGAGGAGATGTGGCCCGCGATCCCGACACCATCCAGCGCGAGATCGAGCAGGCTCGCGACGCGCTGGCCGTGACCCTCGACGAGCTGGGGACGAGGGCGAATCCCCAGCGCTTCGTCGAGTCCGGCAAGGAGAGCGTGCGCGCGAAGCTCGACGAACCCAAGATCCGGTACTCGCTGATCGCGGTGGCCGTGCTCATCGGGTTCGCCTTGCTGCGCAAGCTGTTCCGCTGAAGGTGCGCTACTGCCCCTTGGCGACGAGGGGCACCAGCACCTGTTCCACCACGCGGTCGACGAAGGGTCGGTCCAGCGGGTCTCCGGTGAGCATCAACCGGTAGATCAGGGCCGCGCCCGCGATCTCGACGGCCATGCCGCGCGGCGCGTCCTGGCGCAGCTCACCGCGCTCTTCGGCGCGGTCCAGGATGCGCCGCAGCACGTCCCGCTGCGCGGTCAGGAACGTCTCGCGGAACGCCGACGCCAGTTCGGGCTCGTGGGGCAGCTCGCCGACGAGGGCCTGCGCCGCCTTGCCGATCGGGCCGGACAGGAACGCGGCGAACGCGCTGAGGAACTCGCGCAGGTCGCCGGCGAGCGAGCCGGTGTCCGGCTCGGCCAGGTTCCGCTGCGCCAACTGCGTGCACGTGTCGATCACCAGGTCGAGCTTGGACTCCCACCGCCGGTAGATGGTCGCCTTGCCCGCACGGGCGCGCGCCGCGACGGCGTCCATCGTCAGCGCGCGGTACCCGACTTCGGCCATCACCTCCAGCGCGGCCTGTCGCAACGCGTCGTCCCGGCTGGCGTCCCTCGGTCTGCCTCGCTGCGGGGTCCGAGTCGCCCCGCTGTACACCGGTGTGGCCATTTCGCGCTCCTGTCGCCTTTGGCGGGACATCCTAGGCCGGGTGAGACCGGAATCGGCCTCGGATCATCTGCCCGGCCGCCGCGCCGCTTCGGGTTCACCCCGTCGGTGGGGGCACGAGACCCGCGCGGGTGTGCAAGTAGGCCACCGAGAAGGCGAGCGCGTCGCCCTCCAGCAAGTGCACGACGGCACGGGCGGAGCGCCCGATCGCGATCTCCTCCACCAGTTGGTCGGCGGCCAGTCTGGCCGCGATCAGGCCTGGTGCGGTGGCCCCGAGCTCCTTGCCGGCGGCGCGGACGGTGACCGCCCAGTCGTCGCCGTCGCGTCGGTAGTTCGCGGTGATGGGGAGTGTGGTCATGCCTTGCCTTCCGTGGTTGTTGCGCATATCTGACCGGCGTTCGGGCGTTGATGCGGCGCCATTCCTTCGATCGTGTGAGGGCACCCCGGAAGGCCCGGGAACCCTGTGTCCTCACCCGTTCGTGGAGTCGAATACGGTGCACACACCGTGCATGAGCGGTAACGCGCGGCTACCGGCCACCGATAGGCCATTTGGAGCAATGTCCCACGTTTGAGAGGTCCTGATGAGCCGTCGAGTGGTCGTCTTGGTGTGCCTGTTGCTGGGGTTGGCGTTCGCGTCGGGTGTGGCCTCGGCCGACCCGTCGTGGGAGGTGCCGGACGGGTGGGGCGACAAGGTGTGGGGTGACGTCTGCAAGCACCGCGGCGATCCCCCGTGCCACACGACGACCACCGCGCCCACGACGCCGTCCACCGGCGGGACGTCCACCGGGGTGACCACGACGACCGACGTGGCGGGCACCTCCGCGACCTCCGTCACCACCACGGACGTCGCCGGCACCACGAGCGCGGTGGTCACCACGACGTCACAGGCGGGAGCCACGACCAGCGCGGTCGGCGCCGGCGTGCGCGGCACCGCGTCGCCGGCTCCCCGCGTGGTGAAGGCGTCCACGAACCACGCGCTGGCGGACACGGGCGCCTCGCCGCTGTGGACGGCCGTCGGCGGCCTGGTCGTGCTGCTCGGCGGCGCGGTGCTGCTGCTGTTCAGCCGCCGTCGTCGCGCCTGACCGCGCCGGTCACGTCGTGAGCCGGCTCGCCACGCCCCGCCACACGACGTCCATGACGTAGGCCGTCGCGAGCGCGGGCCCCACCTCGGGCCTGCGCTCGCACCACAGCGCGAGCCGTTCGGTCGAGCCGACCACGATCTCGGCGAACGCCTCGGCCTCCACCGCGTCCACGTCGGAGTCGAAGCTGCCGATCACGGCCGCGATGAGGTCGGTCTGCTGCCGCCGGATGCCTTCGACCTCCTCGACGGCCGACGGCACGGTGATCGCCGCCTCCTGCCGCAGCAGCGCCCAGGACTGCTTGTGCTCGGCGATGAACTCGAAGAACGCCATCAGGCCGCGCCGCAGGATCTCCTCGGGGCCGTCCGCGCCGGTGATCGCCTGCTGCGTGCGTTCGAGCAGTTCCGTGCGCGCCCGGTGGATGCAACCGATGAGCAGGCCTTCCTTGGAGCCGAAGTACTCGTAGAGCATCGGCTTGGACACACCCACCCGTTCGGCGATCTCGTCCATCGACGCGGCCAGGTACCCGCGCTCGGCGAAGACGCCCTCGGCGATGTCGAGCATCTGCGCCTTGCGCTCGGCCTTGGGCATCCGCCGGCGGCGCGGCTCGGTGGTGGTCACGAAGACGAGACTACCGGAAGTAACTTACTTCGAGTAACCTACTGGGGAGTATGTAGGCTGACTTGGAGGAGACGGGCATGCACCGAGAGGTCGAAGTCCTGATCATCGGCACGGGCTTCTCCGGCCTGGGCATGGCGATCGAGCTGAAGCGGGCGGGGAAGCGCGACTTCGTCGTGCTGGAGAAGGCGGGCGACCTCGGCGGCACTTGGCGGGACAACTCCTACCCCGGCTGCGCGTGCGACGTCCCGTCCCACATGTACTCGTTCTCGTTCGAGCTCAACCCGCGCTGGTCGCGGATGTTCGCCCGGCAGCCGGAGATCTGGGACTACCTCAAGCGGGTGGCCGAGAAGTACCGGCTGCGCGAGCACATCCGGTTCAACAGCAAGGTCGGCGGCGCGCGGTGGGACGAGGACGCGAAGGTCTGGCACGTCAGCGTCGAGAACGGCGACACGTACACCGCGAGGTCGGTGGTGGCGGGCGTCGGCGCGTTGCACATCCCGAACATCCCGACCCTGCCGGGCATCGAGGCGTTCCAGGGCAAGACCTTTCACTCGGCCGAGTGGGACCACGACTACGACCTGCGCGGCAAGAAGGTCGCCGTGGTCGGCACGGGCGCGAGCGCGATCCAGTTCGTGCCGCGGATCGCCGACGAGGTCGGCCGGCTGACGCTGTTCCAGCGCACGCCGCCGTGGATCATGCCCAAGATCGACCGGGACATCAGGACGTGGGAGCAGAAGCTGTTCCGCGCGCTGCCGTTCACCCAGCGCCTGTACCGCGACTTCGTTTACTGGACGCGGGAGTCGAGCGCGCTCGGCTTCGCCGTGAACCCGAAGATCATGGAGTTCGCGCAGAACATCGCCAAGGGGCACATGCGCCGCCAGGTGCCGGACGAGGCGTTGCGGGCGAAGCTGACGCCCGACTACACCATGGGCTGCAAGCGGGTGCTGATCAGCAACGACTACTACCCGGCGCTGGGCAAGCCGAACGTGGACCTGGTGACCGACGGCATCGCCGAGGTGCGGGCGAACAGCGTAGTGGACCGGGCCGGCGTCGAGCACGAGGTCGACGTGATCATCTACGGCACGGGGTTCCACGTGGTCGACTCGTTCGACTACCTGGACGTCACCGGCAAGGGCGGTGTCGACCTGGCCAAGCAGTGGCGCGAGAAGGGCATCGAGACCTACTACGGCATCACGGTCTCGGGCTTCCCGAACTTCTTCTTCCTGCTCGGCCCGAACACCGGTCTCGGGCACAACTCGGTGGTGTTCATGATCGAGTCGCAGATCCGGTACGTCCGGCAGTGCCTGGAACTGCTGGACCGCCACCAGGCCGACGAGCTGGACGTGCGGCCGGAGGTCCAGGCGCGGTTCAACCGGCAGCTGCAGCGCAAGCTGTCCAAGGGCGTGTGGACCGAGGGCGGCTGCAAGAGCTGGTACCTCGACGCGCAGGGCATCAACCGCACCGTCTGGCCGGGCTTCACCTGGCGCTACTGGATGCGCACCAAGACCGTCCGCGCCGAGGACTACACCCTGACCCGCGCCCGCCGCACCCGCGTCCCGGCCTGACCTGAACGTCCACCACGGGGTTCCGAACGTAGGACACGCCTGTCCTACGTTCGGAACGCGTGAGGTGAACGCTCAGGCGGTGACGCCGGCGGCCTTGGCGCGTTCGGCGCGCAGGCGGGTCACGTCGGGCAGGTCGAGCGGGCCCAGCTTGGCGCCCGTGGCCCACTCGATCAGCAGGTCGGCGATCTGCGGGTTGCGCGGCAGCACGGGACCGTGCAGGTAGGTGCACAGGATCCGGCCCTGCACCGCGCCCTCCACCGAGCCGTCGTTGCCCGTGCCCACCTTGACGTGCGCCAACGGGCGGGCGGACGGACCCAGGACGGTGCGCCCCTGGTGGTTCTCGAACCCGGTCAGCAGGCCCTCGAACAGGCCGTCGGCCGGGGTCGCGATCACCTCGCCGATTGCCCGGCTGCCGCCCGCGTGCGACGTCGAGTCGATCAACCCGAGACCGGCGTGCGTCACCTGGTCGGCCCGGGTGAACGACTCGCCGAAGATCTGGATCCCCGCGCACACGCCGAGGATCACCGCGCCGCGCGCCGCCGCGCGCTGCATCCCCGGGTGCTCGCGCAGGTGCCGCACGGCCAACGTCTGCGCCGTGTCCTCACCGCCGCCGACCACGTAGATGTCGCACGACTCCGGCACGGGCTCGCCGAACCGGATGTTCACGATCTCGGCGGAGATGCCCCGCCACGTCATCCGCTTCTCCAGCACGACCGCGTTGCCGAAGTCGCCGTACGTGCCGAGCAGGTCGGGCAGCACGAGTGCGATCTGGACCTTGCTGGTGCTCACTGGGCGGCCCTCGCGTTCAGGTCGCGGAATGCGGTGTAGTTGGCGATCACCTCGACCGGCCCCGGCGGCATGGCGTCGATCGCCAGCAGCGGGTCCGGCACGATCGTGTGCTCGACCTCGGCGTACGTCAGCCGCACGGCCAGGTCCGTCGCCCGCTCGCCGGACGCGATCACCTGCCGACCGCGCAACCGCTCGAACGGCACGTCCCACAGCCACGACAGGTCGCGGCCGTCGGCCTCGTGCGCGTTGATCACGAGCACGGCGGGGTGGTCGGCCTCCCGCACCACGGTCAGCGTCTCGCTCCACCCGGCCGGGTTCTTCGACAGCAGCAGCCGCGCCCGGTGGCCGGACCGCTGGATCGTCCGGTACCGACCGGCCACGTTGGACACCGCGCGCAACCGCTGCACGGCCTCCTCCACCGGCACGCCGAGCGCGGCCGCGGCGGCCGTGGCCATCACGGCGTTGGCCTGGTTGAACTTGCCGGGCAGCCGCAGCGCCAGCTCCACCTTCACGCCGTTCGGCGTCACCAGGTACCCGTCGCCGGTCACCCACTGGGGCCGCGGCCGGGACAGGTCGCACCCGGTGCAGTGCCAGTGCTCGCCCTCCCAGCGGATCGGGTCGCCGCAGCGCGGGCACGAGGCGGCGTCGTTGTGCCAGCCCGTCCCGGTGGCGACCCAGACCACGTTCGCCGAGTCGCGGGCCGCCGACGTCACCATGATGTCGTCGCAGTTGGCCACCACGACCCCGGTCACCGACGTCAGCGCCGTGCGCAGCGACTTCTCGATGGTCCGCACCTCGCCGACCCGGTCGAGCTGGTCGCGGCTGAGGTTGAGCAGCACGGCCACCGCGGGCGACGCGGCGCGCACGACCTCGGGGAAGTACCCCTCGTCGACCTCCAGCACCGCGAACGGCGCGTCGGGCTGCTTGGACAGCGCGGTCACGTGCCCGTCGGGCATGTTCGCGCCACCGTGGTTGGTGGCGACCTCGCCCAGGAACGACACGGCCCGGCTGAGCATCATCGTGCTGGTCGTCTTGCCGTTGGTGCCGGTCACCAGCGCGACCGAGCGACCGGACGTCAAGTGCGCCAGCGCCTGCGGGTCGAGCTTCAGCGCGACCCGGCCGCCGATCATGCCGCCCGCGCCCAGGCCCATCTTCTGCGACAGCTTGGAACTCATGTTGCCCAGTCGCACGGCCGCCGCGGTGCGCAGCGGCAGGCGGGCTGGGTCTGCACCTGGAGTGTTCGGCAAACCGACTTCCCGGATCTGTCAGGGGAGGGAGATCCCCCGATGCTACCGGTGCCGCTGGTGGTCCAGCTCCCGCAGGGTCCGGATCAGGTCCACCGTGCTGAGCTGGCACAACTGGGCCATGTACTCCAGCGCGGGTAGGTCGAGGTGGACCTCGGGCGGCTGGCCGGGCACCAGGTGCGCGAGCCTGCCCTGCGCCCAGCGCCGCAGCGGCATCAGCTGCGGCCGCGGATCGGCGACGACCGTGGCCAGGTCGACCGAGAGGTGCCCGGCGGGCGCGTCACCGAACACGCGTTCGTGCACGCGGGCGAGCACCTGGTGCGCGGGCACGCCCAGCGCGACGCAGATCTCCACCAACCGGGTCACCGAGCACTGGCGGGTGCCCAGTTCGTACGTGGCCAGCGTTTGCAGCGAGATGTCGCTCTGCAGCCGGCGGTTGAGCTCCTTGCGAGTCCATCCGCGCTGCTTGCGAAGGCTGCGGAGCTCATCACCGAGCACGCGCTGGTACGCCGCTGTGTCGATCTGCACCGTCGATCCTCCAGTCCGCTGGGGCCCCGGCAGACCCCACGCAGATGGAAAGCGCGACTGGACGGTTGCTTACGCGGGTTGTCCGATTTATCGCCCGATCAGGCTAACCAAGTGGTACTGAAAGTAGCGTTTCAACGCTTCAACGCGCTGGTGACGGCCGTTTCGCGCGGTCCGAGGAACCGCGGGTCGGGCTTCGCCACGACGCCGTCCCACATCGCCTTGCCCGCCGCGAACACCTCCCGGAAGTGCCCGTAGGCGGTGGTCGACACCCGGTCGGACGTGTCGTGGCCCACGCCGAACGCCTCGAGGCCCGCCGAGCGGCACAGCGCCACCGCGCGGGGCAGGTGGAACTCCTGGGTCACCACGGTCAGCCGCTCGACGCCGAAGATCCGCTTCGCCCGCGTGCACGAGTCCCACGTGTCCAAGCCCGCGTAGTCGGCCACCACGACGTCCGCCGGCACGCCGTGCCCGATCAGGTAGGTGCGCATCGCGGTCGGCTCGTCGTAGGAGGTCCGGCTGTTGTCGCCGCTGACCAGCAGCACCTGGACCTTGCCGCGCCGGTACAGGTCGGCGGCCACGTCCAACCGGCCCGCCAGGAACGGCGTCGGCGTGCCCGACCTGGTCAGACCCGCGCCCAGGACCAGCGCCACCGGCGCGTCCGGCACGTCGGCGGCGTCGTGCCGGTAGGCGGCGCTGCTGGTCCGCACCCACACCCACGGCGTGGCCGCGATCACGGTCAGCAGGCCGAGCGCGATCAGCACCCGCTTCCAGCGCACCCGTCTGATGAAGCTCCCCACGACTGCCACCCCCCGAGTCGACGATCAGTTCACGCAGCGCACCCCGTCCGCCGTGATGGGCGGTTCGGTGGTCGTGCTCGTGTCCGGCTGCTGCCGCGCGCCGTCCAGGCCGACCAGCCGGTCGCCGGCGAGCGTCTGCGTGCCCGGACCGGAGTAGTCCGCGCCGACGAACACGCGGACGTGACCGGCCGGGATGTCGTCGTCCTGCTCGATCTCGAGCCCACCGAGGGACTCGGCGACGGCCTCCGCGCCCGCCTCGCCGCCCACGCCGTAGCGCACCACGGACGTGGCCATGGGCGAGGCGTTGTCGGCGCCGCCGTCGGTGTACCGCTCGGCCACCAGCGCCTGGAGCACCCGGCCGGCCAGCCCCGGCGACCCGGAGGCGTTGCGGACCTCGACGGTCACCGACGCCTTGTCGACGGCGGGCGCGGTGGTGCCGGTGGCGTTCGGGTCGGCGCTGAGGTTCTTGAAGAACTTCTTCACCTCGCGCTCGTTGACCTCGACCGCCAGGCCGTCCTCGGGCGTCTGCAGCTCCGGGTTGCCGGTCGGGATCGTCTCGAACTTGAGGTTGCCGCCCGTCAGGTCCTTCATCTGGGTGGCGAACTTCAGCACGTTCCAGTCCTTGTCCAGCACGATGGACTTGGTCAGCGCGTCGATCAGGGAGCTGAGCTTGCCGGGGTCGGACAGCGTGCCGGCGGACAGGATCTGCTTGGCCAGGCCCGCCATGAACACCTGCTGGCGCACGATCCGGTCGAGGTCGCCGCGCAGCAGCCCGTACCGCTGCCGGACGAACGCCAGCGCCTCGCGGCCCTGGATCTTCTGCGGCCCGGCGGCGAAGTTCGCGCCGGACATGTTGTCGCGGGTGGCCTGGTTCAGGCACACGTCCACGCCGCCGACGGCCTTGGTGATCTCGTAGAACCCGACCAGGTTGATCTCGGCGTAGCGGTCGATGGTCACGCCGGTGAGGTTCTCGATGGTCCCGATGAGGTTCTTCGCGCCCGCCTGCCGCGACCGGACCTCCAGCTGCGCCGGGTCGGTGACGCCCTCGCGCTCCAGCTGCGCGATCGCGTCGTTCTTGCCGTAGCCGTACGCGGAGTTGATCTTGTGCCGGCCGTAGCCGCCGTCGATCTGCACGTAGGAGTCGCGCGGGAACGACACCGCGACCGCCTTGCCGCCGTCGTTCGGCACGTGCATGAGAATCAGCGTGTCGGTGTTCAGGCCGCCGTCGTTCTCGTTGCCCGCGTGCAGCTCGTTGAGGATCTCCTGGGGCAGGGGGTTGCCCTTGGAGTCGGTCCGGCTGTCCATGCCGACCATGAGGATGTCGACCGAGCCGTCGGCGGGCTTCTCCCCACCGCCTTCCTCGCTGATGACGTCCGTGGTGGCGATCTCGCTGAGCAGCGTGTTCAGGTTCGCCCACGCGTAGCCCGTGCCCAGCAGCACGGCGACGGAGAACAGCGCGAGCAGCGACCGGCCGAAGATCGCGCTGCCGGACGTGCCGCGCTCGGGCGGGCGGCGACGCGGCGGACCGGTGCGGCCGGCGGCCGGGCGCGGGCGTTGGCCGGCGGGGCGTGGCGCGGGTGCGATCCGCTGGGGGTCGGCCGGGCGCCTGCCGTCGGCGTCGCGCTCGGCGGGACGGCGGCCGGCCGCCGGTCGGGGGCGCTCGGCGGCGGGCCTCGGTCGGCCGGGTTCGCCGCCTGCCCGCGCACGCTCGTCCCTCGGCGCGTTGGGCCGGGGCCGCTCGCCCGACGAGGGGTCGGTCACCGGGCGCTTCGGCCGCTCACCGGGCACGCGGCGGCGTTCGCCGGCGGGACGCTCGGGTTGACCGGGCGCACGTCGTTCGCCGGTGGGGCGTTCAGGTTGACCGGGCGCACGTCGGTCGGCCGCGGGTCGGTCGGGTTGGCCGGGCGCGCGTCGCTCGCCGGTCGGGCGCTCGGGCCCGCGCGGCGGGTCGAACCGCCCCCCTGGCTCGGAGCGCCGTGGCGGCTCCTGGGCGCGCGGCGGTTGACCTGCGTGGGGACTCCGAGGGGGAACGGGTCGCCGGCGGAACCCGTCGGGTTCGCCTGGCCTCGGCGGCCGGTTGTCCACTCCCACTCCTCCCATGTACCCGGGTTCGTCCCAATGGACGCATGGCGGGCCGCCCAGGTTGCCACCAGCGTCGCACAGCCGGTTCGCCGGACGTGGTGATACCGGTCCGCGGCCGGGCTGACCAGGTCGGTTACCCGATTGTGAGGTCCGCGGTCCCGCGTTCGTAGACTGCCACCGTGCTGACCATGCAGGATGCGCTGCTCGCGCTGACCAGGTACTGGACCGAACGGGGCTGCGTCGTCGTGCAGCCGTACAACACCGAAGTCGGCGCCGGTACGTTGAACCCCGCCACCGTGCTGAGGGTGCTGGGTCCGGAGCCCTGGCGCGTGTCCTACGTCGAACCGAGCGTCCGGCCCGACGACGCGCGGTACGGCGAGAACCCGAACCGGTTGCAGACCCACACCCAGTTCCAGGTCATCCTCAAGCCCGACCCGGGTAACCCGCAGGAGCTGTACCTGGGCAGCCTCGAAGCGCTCGGCATCGACGTCCGGGCGCACGACGTGCGGTTCGTGGAGGACAACTGGGCCTCGCCCGCCCTCGGCGCCTGGGGCCTCGGCTGGGAGGTGTGGCTGGACGGGTTGGAGATCACCCAGTTCACCTACTTCCAGCAGGCGGGCGGCATGTCGCTCGACCCGGTGTCGGTGGAGATCACCTACGGCATCGAGCGCATCATGATGGCTCTGCAGGGTGTCGACCACTTCAAGGACATCTCCTACGCCCCCGGCATCTCCTACGGCGAGGCGTTCGGCCAGGCCGAGTACGAGATGAGCCGCTACTACCTCGACGACGCCGACGTGGAGGCGAACAAGCGCCTGTTCGAGGAGTACGCCTCCGAGGCGCGCCGGATGCTCGACGCGCGGCTGCCCGTGCCCGCGCACAACTACGTGCTCAAGTGCTCGCACGCGTTCAACGTGCTCGACGCGCGTGGCGCGATCAGCACCACCGAGCGGGCCCGCGCGTTCGGCCGGATGCGCGGCCTCGCGCGGGAGGTCGCCGGGCTGTGGGCGGCCCGCCGCGAGGAGCTCGGCCACCCGCTCGGGCTGGCCGAGGCGCCCGCCGCGGCCACCGTGCCGGACACGTTCGCCGAGGTCACGGCCCCGAACACGCTGTTGTTCGAGATCGGGACCGAGGAGCTGCCGCCGGCCGAGGTGACGCGGACCGTCGAGGCGGTCGCCAAGGCCGTCGCGGACAAGCTCCGCGCGACCAGGCTGGCGCACGGCGCGGTCGAGGTGCACGGCACCCCGCGCCGGGTCGTGGTGCTGGTGCCCGACGTCGCGCCGCGCGAGCCGGACGCGGAGAAGACCGTGCGCGGGCCCCGCGTGTCCGCCGCCTTCGACGCCGACGGCAACCCGACCAAGGCCGTGCAGGGCTTCGCCCGCGGCCAGGGCGTGGACGTCGACGCGCTCGGCCGCGTCACGGAGAACGGCGTCGAGCACGTCGCCCTCGTGCGCACGGACCCCGGTCGCGGCGCGGTGGAGGTGCTCAGCGGGCTGCTCGGCGAGGTGGTCTCCGAGCTGCGCGCCGAGAAGAACATGAAGTGGAACGACCCGAAGCTGTCGTTCACCCGCCCGATCCGCTGGCTGCTCGCCCTGCTGGGCACGACGCCCGTGCCGGTCGCGGTGTCGTCGCTGGCCGCCGAGCCGAAGACCCGCGTGCACCGCACCGCCGCCACGCCCGTGGTCGACGTGCCCGCGGCGGACGGTTACCTGGAGTTCCTGGCCGGCCACGGCATCGACGCGTCGGCGCAACGGCGACGTGACGCCATCGTGGCCCGCGCCGAGGAGCTGGCCGCCTCCGTGGGCGGGGTCGTGGACTTCGAGGGCGTGCTGGACGAGGTCACGAACCTGGTCGAGCGGCCGACGCCGATCCTCGGCTCGTTCGAGGAGCGCTACCTGGAGCTGCCCGCCCAGATCCTCACCACCGTGATGCGCAAGCACCAGCGGTACCTGCCGGTGCGCGCCCAGGACGGCTCGCTGCTGCCCCACTTCGTGGCCGTGGCGAACGGCGAGGTGGACGTCGACCTGGTCCGGGCGGGCAACGAGGCCGTGCTGCGCGCCCGGTACGAGGACGCGGCGTTCTTCTGGCGCGCCGACCTGCGCACGCCGTTGGAGGACATGAAGGCCGGGCTGGAGAAGCTGACGTTCGCCGACAAGCTCGGCTCGATGGCCGACCGGGCGGGCCGGATCGCGGCGCTCGCGCGGCGGCTCGCCGAGGAGGTCGGGGCGGCCGACGGGACCTTGGCGCGCGCGGGCGAGCTGGCCAAGTTCGACCTCGGCTCGCAGATGGTGATCGAGCTGTCGAGCCTGGCCGGCGTGATGGCCCGCGAGTACGCCGAGCGGGCGGGGGAGACCCCCGAGGTCGCGCTGGCGCTGTGGGAGATGGAGCTGCCGCGCTCGGCGGGTGACGCGCTGCCGTCGTCCACGCCCGGCGCGCTGCTGTCGCTGGCCGACCGGTTCGACCTGCTGGCGGGGCTGTTCGGCATCGGGGCCAACCCGACGGGCAGCTCCGACCCGTTCGGGCTGCGGCGGGCGGCCCTGGGCGCGGTGAGCGTGCTGCGGGCGTTCCCGGACCTGAAGGACATCACGCTGACCAAGGCGCTGGCGCTGGCGGCCCAAGAGCTGGAGGTGTCGGCGGAGGCGCTGGACACCGCCCGCGAGTTCGCCGTGCGGCGGTACGAGCAGCAGCTGCTCGACGCCGGGCACGACCACCGGTTCGTCAACGCCGTGCTGCCGCTGGCCGACGCGCCCGCGGTGGCCGACACGACGTTGGCCGAGCTGACCGGGCTGGCCGGCGACCCGGACTTCGCCGCGCTGGTGGCGGCGTTGCAGCGGGTGCGGCGGATCGTGCCCGCGGACACCGTGGGCGAGTACGACGCGGAGGCGCTCGTGGAGCCGGCCGAGGTGGCGTTGCACAAGGCGCTGGCCGAGGTGCCCGCCGGCGTCACGGGGCTGGCCGCGTTCGTCGCCGCCGCCAACGGGCTCACCGGGCCGGTGAACACGTTCTTCGACGAGGTGCTCGTGATGGCCGAGGACGCCGACGTGCGGCGGGCCAGGCTGGGGCTGCTGGCCGCGATCCGCGACCTGGCCGCGCCGGTGCTGGACTGGCAGGCCCTGGGCACCGCGCTGGGCTGACGGACCCGCACACGACGAAGATCCCCGCTCGCCGGCTCGCCGGAGGGCGGGGATCTTCGGCTGCCACTACATGTCGCGGTTGTCCTCGCTCGTCTGCAACTGAGCGAGCGTCAGCGAGCTGTCGACGGCGACGGTGCGGTCCGGCGTGACCTGTTCGGCGGCGGCCGGCCCGGCGCCCAAGGCGAGCAGTGCCGCGGCGGTCGCGGCCACCAGCGCTGCGGGGACGATTCTCACGCTGTTCTCCTCACACACCCGGCCAGGGTTCGGCACGCGACACCATCGCACACAAATCGTCCGAACGGGAGTCCCCTTTCGTACCTGCCGGCTGCGTGACCAATCGGGTGCGGAGCGTGATAAGTGCGGACTGTAACGGTCCGACCTGCGGTTTCGATGTTCCGGGAAGGTCAACTGTCCGAATGGGGCAGACCATTCGGAGCTGCGGGGTTGCTACGTCTTGACGAACCCGTACCCGGAGGGTTGGAATTCCGGGACATTCCGTATTTCCCGGGTCAACGTCGATGTGCCCGCGCAAGGGGTTGGCGAATGCGAAGGCTAGTCAGAGCCGTGTCCTGCGGTCTCCTCGTCCTGCTCGCCGCGGGCTGCGGCGCGGCGGTCGACCCGCTCGCGCCACCGACCGGCAGCCGGGCCCCGCGGCCGGTGGTCGGCGTGATCCTGCCCGACCGGTCGTCGTCGGACCGGTGGGAGGACCAGGACCGGCCGCTGCTGCTCCAGGCGCTGAACTTCGCGGGCATCGAGGGCGTGATCGAGAACGCGGACGGTGACGAGGCCAGGTTCGCCAGCATCGCCGACGAGATGATCGGGCGCGGCGTGAAGGTGCTCATGACGACGCCGCTGAGCCCCGAGGGCGGCGCGGCGGTCGAGCGCAAGGCACGGCAGGCGGGCATCCCGGTCATCAACTACGACCGGATCAGCCTGGGCGGCGAGGCCGACTACTACGTCTCCTTCGACAACCTCAACGTCGGCGAGCTGCAGGCCGAGGGGCTGCTCAAGTGCCTGGGCGAGAAGCAGGGCGCGCGGATCATCGAGCTTCAGGGCGCGCCGACGGACAACAACGCCACCCTGTTCTTCGACGGCCAGCGCCGCAAGCTCGGCCCGAAGTACGAGACCGGCGCGTTGAAGCTGGTGGACAGCAAGCCGATCGACAAGTGGGACCCGCTGATCGGCAAGGCCGCGTTCGAGCAGATGCTTCTCGCCAACGGCGGCGCGGTGGACGGCGTGGTCGCGGCCAACGACGGGCTGGCCGGCGCGGCGATCGAGGTGCTCAAGGCCAAGGGCCTGGCCGGCCGGGTGCCGGTGACCGGCCAGGACGCCACGCTGGAGGGCCTGCGCTCGATCCTGCGCGGCGAGCAGTGCATGACGGTCTACAAGCCGATCCGGGACGAGGCCGAGGCGGCGGCGCGGCTGGCCATCGCGGTGGCCCGCGGCGACCTCAGCGGCGCGGACGACCTGGCCACCGGCAACACCCGCGACCTGGTGGCCAAGCGGGACGTGAAGTCGGTGCTGCTGGGCGCGGACCTCATCACCCGGGACAACGTCCGCGCGCTGGTGGCCGAGGGCGTGGTCAAGCACGCGGACCTGTGCGCCGGAGACACCGCGGACGACTGCACCGAGCTGGGCATCCTGACCAACTAGGCGCCGGTGCGCACGCCGGGGAGAGCCGGAACTAGCCCTCCTCGTCGTGCCGCCCGGAGATGAACTCCTGCACCCGGATCTTCACCCGGATCAGCGGCTGGCGGATGCGGGCCTCCCGGCGGTACGCGCGGCGCAGCTTGCGGGAGCCCTCGGTGTACCGCCAGCGGGCCCACGGCGAGCCGGGGCGGGCCAGCCGCAGCGCGCCGATCTCGGGCAGCACGGGCACCAGCAGCCCGATCAGGCCGGTCCACACCTTGCCCTTGAGCAGCGCCACGATGGCGAACCCGAGGTTGACCAGGATGACCAGCACGCGCACGGCCACGCCCTCGCCGTAGAACTCCTCGTAGCCGAGCGGACGGGCGCCGAG
This sequence comes from Actinosynnema sp. NPDC049800, assembly GCF_040656635.1. Taxonomy (NCBI): domain Bacteria; kingdom Bacillati; phylum Actinomycetota; class Actinomycetes; order Pseudonocardiales; family Pseudonocardiaceae; genus Actinosynnema; species Actinosynnema sp. NPDC049800. The sequence continues at coordinate 153,057 of NZ_JBFAMT010000010.1, forward strand.
CAGGAGCAGGCCGGTCATCCCGATGGCCAGGAACACCGCGTCCACCGAGAGCCGGCCGTCCTTGGTCCAGTACACGTCGCGCAGGTGCAGCAGGAGTGCGAACTCGTCGAGCACGAGCGCCGCGCCGACGCCCAGCAGCGCCGCTGCGGCAACCCGCACCCCGTGCTGGTCGTCCGGCGCGGCCAACCCGATCACACCGCCGAGCAGCATGAAGACGGCGCCGAACACGACGTGGTGGATGTGCGTGCCACCGGGGGTGAAGTTGCCCGGCCACCAGCGCACCTTCGCCCTGATCAGGCGGACGCTGATCCGGATGAAGACGAAGGTGAGCACCAGGCCGAGGAAGAAGAACAGCAACCGGGACTGGGGCAGGTGGAGCGCGTACACCACCCCATCTTCACCCGGCGGGGTTACTTGAACCTGATGCCGCCCTGGATGTCGCCCGCCTGCACCACGTTGCCGTGCACCGTGCCGGAGACCTGGTTGGTCACCCGGCCGGTCTGCGTGACGGCGTGGTGGGCCCGCAGCTCGGCGCCGAAGGCGGGATCCGCCTCGACGGTCCGCTCCAGCGTTTCGCTCAACGCCCTGACCTGCGGCGAGTCCTCGGACGCGCCTTCGGCGGCGGTGAGCGCCGCGGTGGCGACGGGATCGTCGGCGAACTTCGCGCGGACCAGCTCGTACAGGCCCGCGACGGCCCGCGTGGCGAGCGACGCGGCGATGGAGACCAGCATCGGTTCAGGCATCGGAGACCCCCTGTGATCGCGACCTCGCCCACGGTAGCAGTGCGACTCGCCGCATTCTTCCGCTCGACTGCCGGCGGGATCTCATGGTTGACTGTCTTCGGTCGTACCTTTCTGTGTTCGTGTTCCACCACGCTCGCGGAACGGAGTTGCGGGCGCCGAACTTTCCTCGCCAGGAGGGGCCGGGGCCCTAGCTGACCCGGTGGTCGCAAGCGCGATCCGGCACCTGTTAGAGGAGAAGTAGCAAGATGGCAGTTCAGGGCACCGTCAAGTGGTTCAACGCGGAGAAGGGCTTCGGCTTCATCTCCCCGGACAACGGTGGCGCCGACGTGTTCGTGCACTACTCGGAGATCCAGAGCAACGGCTACCGCACCCTGGAAGAGAACCAGCGGGTGGAGTTCGAGATCGGCCAGGGCCAGAAGGGCCCGCAGGCGCAGACGGTTCGACCGCTCTGACCTAATCCGGGTCACCACCAGGACCTGGATCTTTTCGGGCCGCCACACCTCGCAGCAGCGGGGGGTGGCGGCCCGAATCGTTGCTCAGGTGATCAGCGCGGGTGCCTGGTCGGCCTGCCCGCCGTAGACCCGCTTGCCCACCAGCCGGGCGTCGTCGAAGACGAAGAACGCCGTCGTGCGCACCCGGTAGGCCCGCCCCGTCGGCTCCTCGCCGCGCAGACTGCGCTGGTGGGTGCCCCGCAGCTCCAGTTCCACGATCACCGCGTCGTCGGCGTGGTGCAGCTCGACCAGCGTGCTGCGCTGGTCCGGGAACGCGTCGCGGACGCGCGCGTAGTAGCCGGCGACCTCGGCCCGGCCGTCGAACACCTGACCGGTCGCCACGATCTCGCACCGCGGGTGGTCGAAGGCGCTGACGGCGGTGTCGAACTCGTGTTCGTTCTCCGACTCCAGGTGCTCCAGCACGATCGCCTCCCGCAGGGCCCGCAGTGCCTTGGACGCGGTCATGCGCGCGATTCCCTCCGGTTCGTCGGTAGCTGACGACGAAACACGCAGAGCACCCACCAGTCAAGACGGCATCCGCGTCGAGAGGCCCCCGATCGGCCGCGCGTTCACCCGTCGAGACGTGCGCGCGACGACCGATCGGAGTGGTCGTGATTGGTGCCATTGCCGGTGCGGCCCGACCGGCTACCGGGCGTGCTTAATCGTTTACCCCGGGCTTCACGGGTAAGGCGGTGGTGAACGCCCACCGCCTTACCGCGATCACTCAGGGACGCATTTCGTATGCGCCGGACAGCGCCGCCACCTTGCTCCAGACGCGTTCGAAGCGGGCCTGGTCGACGACGGGCTTGCGGACCTGCTCGACCGCCCAGCGCTGCTGCGCCTCGGTGGACGACGCCTTGCCGTGCAGCGCGACGGCGTAGGCCGAGAAGTCGCGCACCAGGACGTCGAACACCTGGTCCACCACGTCGGCGTCCAGGCCGGTGATCCGGGCCTGCTCCAGCGCCAGCTGACCGTAGACCACCAGCGTGAACAGGTGGCCGAGGTTGAGCAGGAAGTCCAGGTCCTTCTGCTGCTCCTCGTCCGGCGCGGCCGTGGTGAGCAGGGTGCGCAGCGCGCGGGCCTGCTCGTGGAAGCGGGCCACGTTGGGCACGTGCGCGTGCTCGCGGTAGGCGGTCTCCCAGTCCTGGAACGTGACCTGCCCGAGGCCGCGGGCCGGGCCCTGGCGCCAGAAGAACTCGTCGTCGGCCGGGTCGTGCCTGGTCGGGACGTCGGCGTAGGCGGTGGGCCGGAACAGGTAGTTCGGCATGAACTTGAGCACGAGGGCGAGGTTGACGTGGACCGTGCCCTCCAGCTTCGGCAGCGCGCGGATGTCGCGGGCGGCCATCGAGAAGTAGGTGTCCTTCTCGAAGCCCTTGGCCGCGATCACGTCCCACAGCAGGTCGACGACCCGCTCGCCCTCGCTGGTGACCTTCATCTTGGTGATCGGGTTGAACAGCAGGTAGCGGCGGTCCTCGGGGGAGGCGCTGCGGAAGTAGTCCACGGAGCGGTCGGCGAACAGCTTCATGGCGACCAGGCGCGCGTAGGCGTCCACGAAGTTCTGCCGCACGTGCGGGAAGTCGGTGACCCGCTTGCCGTACAGGACCCGGTTGTGGGCGTGCGTGATGGCCTCGTAGAACGCGTGCTCGTCGATGCCGATCGAAGCCGTGCACAGGTTGAACTTGCCCACGTTGACCGTGTTGAGGGCGGCGCTGAACGCGTCCGGGCCGGTGTGCAGGACGTCGTCGGGGGACACCGGGTAGTCGTCCAGGTGGAACTCGCTGACGAACATCTGCGAGTCGACCACGTTCTTGACCAGCGAGAACTTCTCGTGCTGCGAGTCGACGGCGAAGAACACGTACCCGTCGGGGCCCTCGACGTCCGCGCGGCGGCCGAAGACCGACACCATGCCGGCCACGTTGCCGTTGCCGATGTAGTACTTCCCGCCGGAGGCGGTGAAGCCGGTGGCGGTGGGCGTGAGGACCATGTCGGTGGAGTAGACGTCCGCGCCGTGCTCCTTCTCCGACAGCCCGAACGCGAACACCGAGCCCCGGTCGAGCAGTTCGGCGGCCTTCTTGCGGGCCACCGCGTTGTCGCTCATCCAGATCGGGCCCAGGCCCAGCACGGTGACCTGCCAGGCGTACCAGTACTGGAGGCCGTAGAAGCCGAGGACCTCGCTCAGCGCGGCGTTGCGGGCGGCGTCCCAGCGCTTGTCGTGGCCCGAGGGAGCGCCGTTGCCGTCGGCCTCGGCCGCGGGCGTGCAGAAGGTCGCGAACAGCTTCTCGCGCGCGACGAAGTCCAGGAACTCGGTGTACCAGACCTTGGCCTGGTCGTCGGCGATCAGGCGGCGCTTGCCGCGCTCCTCGAACCAGTCGACGGTCGCGCGCAGCAGGCGGCGGCTCTCGGCGTCGAGGTGGCCGAAGTCGTGGGTGTTCGGGTCGAACAGCACCGGGGTTCTCCCTTCGTCGCCGCCGCACGCTACCAGTCGGTAACTTGGCCGGCCCGTTCGCCGGGGAAGCGGGTGTCGGGCCCGGGTTCGCCGCGTCTGCGGAGCGGTGGCCGAGGGGTTAGTGTGCTGCGCGTCACAAGCTGAGGAGTTGTCATGAATCTGCTCGCCATCGGCACCCGCAAGGGCCTGTGGCTCGCGACCAGTGAAGACCGCACGTCGTGGAGCCTCAGCGGACCGCACCACCGGATGACCGAGGTCTACGCGCTCGCGATCGAGGACCGCCGCGACCGGCCGCGGCTCCTGGTCGGCACAAGCAGCTCCCACTTCGGGCCGACCGTCGTGACCAGCGACGACCTCGGCGCGACCTGGGAGGAACCGGACCGCGCGCCGATCGCGTTCCCGGCGGACGCCGCGCTGGAACGGGTCTGGCAGCTCGCGCTCACCCCCGACCCGGAGGTCGTCTACGCGGGCACGCAGCCGTCGGCGCTGTTCCGCTCCGAGGACGGCGGTCGGACGTATTCGCTGGTGGAGGGCTTGTGGAAGCACCCGCACCGCGAGCGGTGGGAGGCGGGGTACGGCGGGCAGGCGATCCACACCGTGCTGCCGGACCCGGTCGACCCGCTGCGGCTGACCGTGGCCATGTCCACCGGCGGCGTGTACCGGACGTTCGACGGCGGGTCGTCGTGGGAGCCGGGCAACACCGGCATCAAGGCCTACTTCCTGGCCGACCCGTACCCGGAGTTCGGCCAGTGCGTGCACAAGGTGAGCCGGCCCCCGTCCCGGCCGGAGCGGCTGTTCCTGCAGAACCACCACGGCGTCTACCGGTCCGACGACGCGGGGGAGACGTGGACGTCGATCGCCGACGGCCTGCCCGCCGACTTCGGCTTCGCGGTGGTGAGCCACCCGCACGACCCGGACGTGCTCTACACCTTCCCGCTGACCGCGGACGACGACCGGTTCCCGCCCGGCGGGCGGTGCGCGGTGTACCGGTCGCCCGACGCCGGGTCGTCGTGGGAGGCGTTGCGCGACGGGCTGCCGGACGGCTTCTGGACGGCCGTGATGCGTGACGCGATGTGCACGGACGCGGCGAGCCCGGCCGGCGTCTACTTCGGGTCGCGGTCGGGCGAGGTGTACGCGAGCGCCGACGAGGGCGACAGCTGGCGGCGGATCGCCGAGCACCTGCCCGACGTGGTGTGCCTGCGGGCGGCGGAGGTGTGACGTGCGGGTGCTCGTGCTGGTCCCCGGGCCGCTGCGGCAGGCGGCGGGCGACCAGGCCAGGCTGGAGGTCGACCTGCCCGAGCCCGCCACGCTGGGCGCGCTGCTCGACCACCTGGCCGCGCGGTACCCGTTGCTGGACCGCAGGTTGCGCGACGAGCGGGCCGGGCTGCGCCGTTACGTGAACTTCTACGTGGACGGCGAGGAGTGCCGCCGGCTGTCCGGCGCCGACACCTCGTTGCGCCCGGACGCGGAGGTCCGGATCCTGCCGTCGGTCGCGGGCGGCTAGCGCCGCGCGAGCCGCCGGTACAGGGGGCGCAGCTCGTCGGTCACCGAACGGCCGTCCACGACGAGCGGGTCGAGCTGGTCGAGCAGCGCGTCCGGGCGCCGCGTGGTCGGCTCCACCACGTCCGGCACGACCTCGGCGACCTTCGGGCGTGCCCAGAAGGCCTCGAACGAGTCCTCCCGCGGTCCCTGCGGCGCTTCGGGCTCGTCGGGCGGGATGGGCGCGCGCAGGTCGCGCAGCCGGTCGAGCAGGTCCTCGCGGGACCGCCCGCGCCAGGCCAGGATCTCGAACGGGTCGGTGTCGAACGACTCGGCGAGCAGGTAGCAGGTGGCGGCGAGGTGCTTGCACGGCACTTCCCAGTCCGGGCACGTGCAGTCCATGTGCAGCTCGCGCATGGTGCTCGGGAAGAGGGTGAGGCCGAGGTCGGCGAACACGTCCTCGATCTCCGGCGGCATCTCGCCCGCCAGCAGCTTGGCCGCGAAGATCGCCTGGTCGGCCAGCGCGTGCTCGATGCGCCGCCAGTCGTCGTCGGTGAACTTCCGCACCCCGATCCGCGCCCGGTACGGCTCGGGACGCGTCCCGGTCACCAGCGCCACCACCAGGCTTGACGACAGGGACAGGCTCATCACCTGGCCGGTGCGCGCGTACGACCGGCCGCGGGCGAGGCGCGCGGCCATGCCGAACGACTCCAGCACCTCCAGGAACCGGCGCGACCACCACGTCTGCGCGATGTCGCCCCGCTTGCTGCGCAACGTGAGGCCGCCCTCGACCCGGATCGGCCGCGCCGGCGGGTGGTACCCGTGCCAGTCAGTCACCGACGGCCTCCCCGGACAGGGCGAACAGCTCGCGCAGCTCGCCGGTGGACATCTCGGTCAGCCAGTCCTCGCCCGCGCCGACCACGAGCTGGGCCAACCCGCGCTTCTCCTCGATCATCCGGTCGATCCGCTCCTCCAGCGTGCCGACGCAGACGAACTTGCGCACCTGCACGTGGTTGCGCTGGCCGATGCGGAACGCCCGGTCGGTGGCCTGGTCCTCCACGGCCGGGTTCCACCAGCGGTCGAGGTGGATGACGTGGTTGGCGGCGGTCAGGTTGAGCCCCGTGCCGCCCGCCTTCAGCGAGAGCACGAAGATCGACGGGCCGTCCTCGGCCTGGAACCGCCGCACCATCTCGTCGCGCTGCCGCTTCGGCGTGCCGCCGTGCAGGTAGAGGACTTCGGTGTCGAAGCGGGCGGCCAGGTGGGGCACGACGAGCGAGCCGAAGGCGGTGAACTGGGTGAAGCACAGCGCCTTGTCGCCGTCGGCCAGCGCTTCGTCCAGGACCTCCTCCAGCCGGGCGAGCTTGCCGGAGCGACCGGCGACCCGCGAGCCGTCACCGAGGAGCTGCGCCGGGTGGTTGCACACCTGCTTGAGGCGGGACATCGTGGCCAGGACCAGGCCCTTGCGCTTGACGCCCTCCGCCTCGGCGATCTTGGCCAGCATGTCGTCCACCACGGCCTGGTAGAGCGTGGCCTGTTCGGCGGTCAGCGTGCACAGCTGCTTGACCTCGATCTTGTCCGGCAGGTCGGTGATGACCCGCGGGTCGGTCTTGAGGCGGCGGAGCACGAACGGGCCGGTGATCCGGCGCAGGCGGACGGCGGCGTCCTCGTCGTGGTGGCGTTCGATGGGCACGGCGAAGCGGGCGCGGAACGTGTTGACCGTGCCCAGGACGCCGGGGTTGACGAAGTCCATGATCGACCACAGCTCGGCCAGCCGGTTCTCCACCGGTGTGCCGGTCAGCGCCACGCGGTGCCGTGCGGGCAGGGCGCGGACGACCTTCGACTGCCGGGTGGAACTGTTCTTGATGTTCTGCGCCTCGTCGAGCACGACCCGGTCCCAGCTCACGTCGGCGAGCTTCCCGGCGTCGCGGGCGACGACCGCGTAGGTGGTGATGACCAGGTCGCAGTCGGTGTCGAGGGCGCGGTCCGCGCCGTGGTAGACGCGCACCTCCAGGCCGGGGGTGAAGCGGGCGGCTTCGCGTTGCCAGTTGCCGACCACCGACATCGGGCAGACCAGCAGCGTCGGCAGGCGTGCGCCGTGCGCGCGGTTGTGCGCTTCCAGGGCCAGCAGTTGGACGGTCTTGCCGAGGCCCATGTCGTCGGCCAGGCACGCGCCGAGGCCGAGCCGGTCGAGGAACGCGAGCCAGGCCAGGCCGCGCCGCTGGTAGGGCCGCAGTTCGGCGACCAGGCCGTTCGGCTGCCCGACCGGCTCCAGGTGGTGCTCGACCTCGCCGGAGAGCAGGTCGCCGAGCCAGCCGGTGGCGCTGACGCCGTTGAGCGGCAGTGGCAGGTCGGCGTCCTCGGGGTGCAGGCCGGAGTGCAGCAGGACCTGCGCGGCGGTCATCTGCCCGCCGCCGCGCTTGAGGAAGGCCAGGCCCGCGGCGAGGCGTTTCGGGTCGACGTGCACCCACTGGCCGCGGACCCGGACCAGCGGGACCTTGGCCTCGGCGAGGGACTGGAGCTCGGCCTCGGTCAGCCGTTCGTCGCCGACGGCCAGTTCCCACTTGTAGTCGACCAGGACCTTCAGCCCGAGTTCGCTCTCCTTGGCGACCTGGCCCGCCGTGCCGCGACTGGTGGCCGTGAGCCGGAGCCCGAGGCGGTGGGGTTGCCGCCACCACGAGGGCAGCATCACGCCGAAGCCGGCCTCCGCCAGCACCGCCGCGTGCTGGAGGAAGTCGTAGGCGCCTTCGACGTCCAGTTCCAGCTCCACCGGTCGGCGGGCGGACAGCGCCCGGTCCAACGCCGGGTAGAGCCGACCGGCCCGGCCCAGGTCGCCGAGCAGCACGTCCTCCGGCCGGCCGACCCACCGCCGCAACACCGCGTCCTGCTTGTGCCACAACTGTTCGGCCGTCACCACGACGCTGGGTTCGTCCACGGCCTGGAGCAGGAACTCGACCCGCCACCCGTCCTTCGCCATGCCGCCCTGGTCGGGCGAGCTGAGCCGGAAGCAGGTCCGAACAGGACTGTCCTGCAACCCGTTCGCCCGCCAAGTCGCCACCTTGGCCCGCAACGCACCCACTTCACCGACCACGCGCGGCTCGTCCACCAACGCGTTCAGCCACTGCCCGACCATCCCGTCCCCGCTGGGCCGCGCACCCCGCAACGCCACCCTGACCTCACGGTCGACCGCGCGGTCCAGGACTTCGTGGACCAGGTCGCCGGGTCCGTCGGAGCCCAGGAACGCCGGCGGCACGCTCGCCCGCAAAGCCGCGAAGCGCAACGCGTCCACCCCGGACAACGCGGCCCGCCACCTCGCGAACCCGTCCCCGTCCAACGACGGCAGCACCCGCCCGCGCCGAACCAACTCCCGCCCGAACTCGAGGACGTCGACCAGGAACTTCCACGAAGCCCCACCCCGACAGTCCGGTGGCAGCGACCCGGCCACCCCCTCCACCCACACGACGGGAACCAACCACTCCCGCCACCGCAGAGCCCCCCGCCGCCCACCGACGGCCTCCCTGACCAACTCGGGCGACCCGACCGGCCCACCGGCGTAAGAGGGCAACCGAACCGAAACCTCCCCGACCACCCCACCAACCAACCGCGCGAGCCCATCCCCACCAACCGCAAACGGATGCCGGACCGCCCGCCGAGGCAACCGCCCACCAACCCGCTCCGGGAAGGCCGAATCCTCACCCCAAACCCCAACCCGCCCGCCACCCACGCCCAACGCATGCAGCACCAACACGAACAGCACTATGCGCCTACCCCGACCTCACCCCCAACCCACCCCCACCCAGCCCTCCACCGCCCGCCCGACCCCGCCACCACCCCACCCCACCTAGCCACCCAACCCGCCAGCCACCGCCCCCAACCGGGCCGCCACTGCAGCCCTCACACCGCAGCCCTCCGCGCCAAACGGTCCACCCACTCCCAACCGCACCACCTGACCACTCGCCACCACACGCCCCTGCTGCCCGGCGCACCCCCGCCGCACACCCCCGCCACACGCTGCCCAGCCGCGCGCCATCCACCTCACGCACCTCGCCGCGCCACCCGGCCGCCGCGCGTACGACCAGTCCGACGACCCGGCCGCGCTGACCCGCCGCCTCTGCATCCGGTCGCACCGCCGGCCAAGTTGGCCGGCGACGCCGACCCGCCCCACGGCCCAGCCGCACCGCCGGCCCCACGTACCCGGTGACGCCGCGTGGCCCACGCGCCCGGCCGCACCGCCCAACCACGTACCCGCGTTGAACCTGCCGGCCGGGATCGAGTCGGGCGGCTGCTCGCCTGGGTGAGGCCGGGCCCTTGCCCGCGGTCCCCGGGTCGGGTTGCGGCGAGGTTGGCCCGTGTGGGGAGTGGTGGGCAGGGGGTGGTGGCAGGCCGGACGGGGTTGGACCGGGCGGCCTGCCGGTGGTCAGGGTGGTTACTGGGGCTGGCGGGACCTCCTGCGGGCCAGGGCGGTGACGCCGACGGCGGCCAGGCCGACTTGGAGGGCCAGTTCGATCCAGTCGATGCCGGAGGTGTTCGAGACGCCGATGATCGACGCCGCGAAGGTGCCCACCAAGGCCGCCGCGACACCGACCAGCACCGTCATCAGCATCGAGATCTTCTGCCTGCCCGGCACGACCAGCCGCCCGAGGCCACCGACGACCACACCGATGAACAGCGCCGAGATGAGCCCGGTGATCTCCACGAGAAGTCCTTTCCCCGCCCTATGCGTCCACCACGAGCATCACTCGACGCCCTCCCCTCCCGAATCGGGTTTGCCCCTGACCCACCCCTGATCCCGACCCTGAACCCGGAACACCTGCGCGCCGTCGGAGGACAGCTCCCGGCCGGGGACGTCCGGGTCGCAGCCCACCCTGGCCAGCCTTGACCTGATCGAGGTGGGGGAGCGTTCCAGCCGCTTGGCGATCGAACGGATCAGGTCGGCGGTCGGGGTTCCGGCGCCGGCGGCCAGCCAGTCGGCGCGCAGGCCGTCGTCCAGCTCCTGGGTCCACGGTTGGTTGGCGTTGGCCGGGCGGTCGCGGGCCGAGGGCGAGGACGGTGTGCTCAACCTGCCCAACGCCTCCAGCACCTGCGCCAGCAGCTTGCCGATCTTCGCGCCGGCGTCCGCGGGCAGGCGGATGGTGCCTTCGGCCACCAGGACACCCGAGGCGTCGACACCGGCCAGGTCGACGGACAGGTCCGGGTCGGCGGTGGCGACCACCTGGTAGGTCGTGGAGCCGATGCGGACCGCGTTCTCATACGTGGTTGTCGTCATGGTGATGACGCTAGCGGAGGGGTCTGACAATTCCGGGCCGTCGGCGATCGGGCAACGGACGGGGCCGCAGGGTGGGGGAGCGGGCCGGAAGCCCGGGGTCGCGGGCGGGAGGGCAGGGAGGTCAGGGGCAGAGCGGGCAGGTCGGCGCGGTCGGCTCGGTGCCCGTCAGGTAGGGCTTGAGGTGTTCGGCGATGGCCCTCGCCAACGACGGCGGCACGGCGTTGCCGATCTGCCTGGCCACCTCGATCTTCGTGCCGCACCACTCGAACGAGTCCGGGAACGACTGCAGCCGCGCCGCCTCCAGGTGCGTGATCGGGCGGTCGACCCGGTGGCCGTCCTCGCCCGGCTCCCACTGCGGGTGCAGGTAGCGGCCCTTCTCCGGCTTGTAGAACTCGGTGCGGATGGTCACCGACGGCTCGTCCCACCGCAGCCGGCCCATCACGTCCGTCGTGCCGCTCTTCTTCTCCCGCCAGCACCGCGGCAGCAGCTCCGTCGGCACGTCGAACCGCCCACCGCCCGGCGGGACGTGGCGGTACCGCTCCAGCGACAACGGCGTGGGGTTGCGGCCGATGTGCAGGTCCGGGCTCTTGAACGGCCCCGGCAGCTCCCGACCGAAGAACTCCACCACCGAGTTCGGCAACGCGGTCGTCACCGGCCGCTCGGGCAGGCCGCGGAGCACGTCGCCCACGGTGTGCCACTGCCCGCGCGGGTGCGTCGCGACCGGCAGCGGGACGCGCCCGATCCGCGAGCCGATCACGATCGTGCGCCGACGCCGTTGCGGCACGCCGAAATCCGCCGCCAGCAGGATGCCGAAGCTCAGCTCGTAGCCCTCGGTCTCGGCCTGGAGCAACGCGAACTCCGTCGACGCCAGGAACCGGTCGACGTTCTCGATCACGAACACCTTCGGCCGGGCCTTCCGCACGAACCGCAGGTACTCGCGCCACAACGAGTTGCGCGGGTCGTCGACGTCCTTCGAGCCCAGGTTCGAGAACCCCTGGCACGGCGGGCCGCCCACGATCACGTCGACCTCGGGGATCGCGCTGTCCGGCACGGCCGCGATGTCCGACCAGCGGATGTGGTCGTCACCGAAGTTCGCCGCGTACGTCGCCGCCGCGTGCAGGTCCCACTCGACCGCCATCACCGGCGAGTAGCCGCCCGCCGCGGTGAACCCCGCGGTCATGCCGCCACAGCCGGCGAACAGGTCGATCATGGACAGCACGGGCTCAGGCTAGCCGACCGCGACGCCGCAGCACCGTGGTCCGCACCCGACTCGCCGCGACGGCCGGGTCCTCGTGCTCCCACACCCGCACCGCGAGCCACCCCGCGTCCGCCAGCACCTGGTCGGTGTTCGCGTCACGCGCCTGGTTCGTCTCGATCTTGGTCCGCCAGAACTCGCCGTTGCGCTTGGGCCAGGTGCCGTGCTCCGGGCAGCCGTGCCAGAAGCACCCGTCCACGAACACCGCCACCTTGGCCGGCCCGAACACCACGTCCGCCTCACGCCGCACCGCGCGCACCGGCCGCTGGTGCACCCGGTACCGCAGCCCCAGCCGGTGCAGCTCGCGCCGCAACGCGACCTCGATGCCCGTGTCACGGGAACGCTGCTTGCTCATCCGGGCGCGGACGTCGTCCGTCGTCTCCAGGTTCGGCACCCGGCCATGATGGCTCATGCGCCTGTTCCGCCGGCGCTCGCCACGGCCCGAGCCGGTCCGGAACCTCCCCGCACCCGCCGGTGGTCACGACGGCCGGACCTGTGCGTGGCCTCCCCTCATGCCGGGTGCAGCACGTCCCGCAGCCGCCGTGCCGCGCGGTCCAGTTGGGTGCGTGACGGCAGCAGGGCCGCGCCGACCTGCGTGAACTCGGTGATCCCCAGGTCGGTGAAGAAGAACGGCGGCATGGCGTGCACCAGCAGGTCCGCCGAACGCTGCCCGCCGCCGCGCGGGTTGAGGACCAGCCGCTCCACCCACGCGTCCACCTTGAACACGGTGTCCGCCAACGGGTGCACCCGCACGTCCAGCCCGTGCCCGCGCAGCACCGCGACCACGTGCACGTCACGCAGGAACCCCAGGAAGTCGGACACCACGCGGTTGCGCAGCGCCGCACGCCCCTCCGGCCCCACCTCGGCGATCACTTCACGAGCAGGCGTCCACAACATCCCCCGCGCCCGCTCGTCGGCCTCGCAGAACTCCCGGAACTCCGGCCAGCGGGGTAATCGGCCCAGCGCCTCGACCACGTGGTGGGCCACGTGCGCGAAGGCGAAGTCGGGCCGCCAGTCCCGGATCTCCGGCAGGTCCGTCGGACCCGGCCGCGGCGCGCTGCGGCACGCGGCCTCGACCTCGTCGGGGGTGATCCGGTGCACGGCGACGGACTCGTGCGCCATCACGTGCGCCACGACGTGCTTGCGCCCGCTGAACCAGTGGTTGAAGTGGAACCGGGTCTCCTGCGTGACGTTGAACAGCCGGCGCACTTCCATCGCGGTGGTCATGACGCGGAGAGTACGGACGACCACCGACAGTTCCGGCGAACCCGCAGGTCAGGTGATCGACAGGTTGGCCCGGTCCGCGGCCGAACGGCCCGCGTCCCACCCCGCCGCGCTGCGCACCGGCGTCGTCTTGGCGACGGTCCGGGCGAACATCGCGCCGAAGTACTCCTCCACCGCCTTCTTGCGCTCGGCCAGCACGGGCAGCAGCCGGTCGTCGTCGGGCACCTCGTTCGCCGTCCGCAGCCGTTCCCCGATCCGGTGCGCGTAGGACAGCAGGAACGACTTGCGGAACGCCGCCGACCGCGCCTCGTCGCCCTTGCGCGCCTTGTCGCCGGCCGCGACCATCGCCCGCGTCGCCTGGAGCAGCAACGACGCCGACAGCAGCTCCACGATCTCCAGGTCGAGCTCCTCGCCGACCAGCGCCACGAACCCCAGGTCGTACACCACGGCGCGGCAGCGGTTCGCCTCCGCGACCACGTGCACGACGTGCGCCTTGCCGTCGAAGTACCGCTTGTCCAGCCACAACCGGCGTGACGTCGTCGTCGGCGCCTCCAAGGGCATCCGCTCCAACGCGTGCCGCGTCACCAGCTCCTGCGCCTTGGCCGACAGCGCCTCCGCCTCGTCCGGGAACGCGGTCGACTCCGCCTTGGCCAACAGGCCGCGCACCCGGTTGAGGATCTTCGGGTCGACGTGGTGGTGGTCGACCTCGGCCAGCGGCGTGCCCGGCTTCGGCACGATCACCGGCAGGCCCGGCAACGTGACCAGCACCGCCAGCGCCGCCACCGCGGCGGCCACGGCGTCCTCGCGCAGCTCGATGTGCCTGCTCGCCCACTGGTCGACGTGCGGCTGGGAGGTGTCCCACCACACCGTCGCCCCGATCTCCGCCAGCTGCTCCCGCCAGCGCGGGTGCAACGCCGGGTAGCGGGACGCCTCGATGGCCAACGAGTCGACCAGGAACGACAACGTGCGCTCGTCCTCGTTGCGCCGTACGACCTCGTACACGTCGTAGGGCAGCCAGCCGTGCTCCCAGAGGTGATCGAAGGCACGCCTCAGCACCGCCTGGACGGCGTCGTCCACTTCGGCCGGTGGGAGGGAGGAGGTGCGCGGCAGCCGGGCCCGGCGATTCGCCGCGGCCCGCCACAACGCCTCGCGCAGGGAGTCCACGACCGCCGATTGTCCCCTTTCGGGTGTGGTGTCGCCGCACCCGGTGCGCGTTGCGGCCCGACCCGACCCCCGACGTGCCAGCCTCGCGCGGTGAGCCGGAAGACGCAGGTGCCGAAGCGGCGGCCGATCGTGGTGGTGAACCGTCCACAGGGGACGCCGCTGACCGTGGCGCAGCGACAGGTCGTCCACCGCTGCCGCGCCCTGCCGCAGCTGCTCGACCCGCTGGAGGCCGAGCTGACGGTCAGCAGCGCGGTCGCGGACCTCCGGCCGGACGAGGAGTTCTGGGCGGGCCTGATCGAGCACGCCGTGTCGCTGCCCAGCCGGCGCAACCACGCCCTGCTGCGCGTCCTGGCCGCCGTGCTCACCGGTCGTCCGCGCGAGTGGGCGGCGAGCGCCGTCACGCCGGCGGGCCCGGACCTGGTGGTCGGCGGGGCCTGGATCTGCGACCGTTCGATCGACGCCGGCTACCTGGCCCTGATCTGCACGTACACGTTCGCCCGCGCCGAGCACGCCATGGTGTTCCTGATCGACGAGCTGTCGGGCGGCGAGGTGCGCACCGCCTTCGTCACCAGGGACGTCGTCACCGCCCGCACCCGCCTGGCCGACCAGGGCCCGCTGACCCCGATCGGGACCGAGGCCGCGCACTGGCTGCTGGCCAAGTCCTACGACCGCCTCGACCGCAACGCGGACGCGGTGATCGACCAGGACGTCCGGCGGACCCGGCTGCTGGCGGCCCGGCGGATCGCGCTCGCGTTCGGGTGACCCCTAATTCATTACCTCGGGATCGAATCGGGTGACCGCGGTCACGATCCCACTGGTCCGAACGGAGAGCGAATTGCCGAAGTAGGGGAATGTGTTCCGTACTGGCATACCGTACGGTCGTGTTGTTGGTCGAATTGACACGCCACGGGGGTAGCGGATGTCGCGATCAGATCAGGGCCCGGACCAGGCGGCCCAGCGGGGTAACACCTTGTCGGGGTCCGTCTCCGGCGGCGCGGTGCAGGCGGCCGTGGTGCACGGGGGGATAGCGTTCCACAATGCACCGTCCACACCGCCGCCGGTGCCGCGGCAATTATTGGGCGCTCCGGTGCATTTCACCGACCGGGCCGCGGAATTGGCCGAGCTGAACGAGGCGCTGGCCGACAACCGGCGCGACGGAATCCGCATGTTCGCGGTCCTGAGCGGTCCCGGCGGGGTGGGCAAGACCGCCCTCGCGCTGCACTGGGCGCACACCGCGCGCGACCGGTTCACCGACGGGCAGCTCTACGTCGACCTCGCCGGGTTCAGCGGATCCGAGCCGGTGTCGCCGGAGGACGCGCTCGGCCTGTTCCTGCGCAGCCTCGGCGTGCCGTCCCGGGAGGTGCCGCTGGAGATCGCCGAGCAGGCCGCTCTCTACCGCTCGATGACCGCGGACAAGAAGCTCCTGGTCCTGCTCGACAACGCCTACTCGGCCGCGCAGGTGCGCCCGCTCGCGCCGAACTCGCCCGCCAGCGCCGTCCTGGTGACCAGCCGCAACCGGTTGACCGGACTGGTGGCCGAGGGCGCACGACTGGTCGACGTCGGTCCGCTCGGCAAGCTGTCGGCGGTCCGGCTGCTGGCGAAGGTGGTGGGCAAACGCCGGATCGACGACGATCCCGAACGGGCCGAGGCGCTGGTCGGCATGTGCGGCGGCCTGCCGATCGCGGTCCGGGTGGCCGCCGCGCGGCTCGCCAGCCGACCCAAGTGGTCCGTGCAGAAGATCGTCACCGAGCTGAGCGACGAGCGCAGCAGGCTGTCGATGCTGTCGGCGCCGGAGCTGTCCGTGCAGACGACCTTCGACCTGTCCTACCGCGCGCTCGGACCGACCGCCGCGGCGCTCTACCGCCGGCTCGCGCTGCACCCCGGTCGCGAGTTCGGCGCCTCGGTGGCGACCTCGGTGCTGGCGCAGGACACCTCGCACGCGTTGTTGGAGGAACTGGTGGACGGCAACCTGGTCGAGTCGGTCGGCGAGAGCCGGTACCGCTTCCACGACCTGCTCCGGCTGCACGCGCGCAACAAGGCCAACTCCGAGGACGACCCGGACGAGCGGGCGCACGCCGTGCGGCGGATGGTCGAGTGGTACCTCGCCGGTGCGATGGCGGCCGACCTCGTCGTCACGCCCCACCGGCGCAGGCAGGCCTACGAGTTCCTGGCGCGGCCCGAGGGCGTGCCGGAGTTCGCGGACCGCGAGTCGGCGCTGGCGTGGCTGGAGGAGGAGCGGCAGAACCTCATCACCTGCGGCCTGGTGGCGGAGGAACGCGGCTGGTGGGCGCTGGCCTGGCAGCTGTCCGACGTGCTCTGGCCCCTGTTCCTGCACCACAAGCACTATCGCGACCGCCTGGAGGTCGACCGGCGCGGCGTGGAGGCGGCACGCCGGTGGGGCAACCGGCTCGCCGAGGCCGACATGCTCAAGCGGCTCGGCCTGGTGTGCACCACGGTGGGCAGGTTCGAGGAGGCCGAGGAGCACTTGCGGGCGTCGGTCGCCGTCGCCGAGGAGATCGACGACCGGCGTGGCGCCGCCGACGCTGAGGAGGCGCTCGCGCTGCTGCACGTGGCCGGTGGCAGGCTCGCCGAGGCGGTCGGGCTGTTCGAGCGGTTGGCCCGGACCAACCGGGACCTGGGCGCGCGGCGGAGCCTCGGCCTCACGCTGATCAACCTCGGCCGGGCGCTGACCGGGCTCGGCCGGGTCGACGAGGCGCAGCGGGCGTTGCTGGAGGCGACGGCGCAGTTCCGCGGCTTGGAGCCACCGGACCCCTACAACCAGGCACGGGTCGTGGTGGCGCAGGCCGCGGCGTACCTGCGTGCCGACGACCTGCCGCTCGCCGACCGGACGGCACGGAGCGCGCTGGACGAGCTGAGCGCGCTCGGCTCCAAACAGGGGATGGCGGAGTCCCACCAACTGCTCGCGGAGTGCGCCGAACGGCAGGGCGACCCCGGGCGGGCCGCAGAGCACTGGAGACAGGCCCTGCGGCTCTACACCGAGATCGGCTCCTCAAAGGCCGACGGCATCGCTCAACGACTGCACGCCCGGGACGACGACGACCCGGAGCCACCCGCACGCGACGGCTGACCGCCGTGCCCGGTGTTCCGCGCACCACACGGGCAGCCCACGCGACCGCAGCGCGCGCAGGTCGAGTCGTGCCACGTGCCACGCGTAGAGCGACTGGGCGGCCGACGCCACGACCGCCTCGACGTCGAGGCAGCGCGCCGCGGTGGCCGCGGGCGCGAGCTCGACCACCTGGCCGAGCTCGGTCCGCACCACCAGCCGATCGGTAGACACGGCGACGGCCATCGCGGCGAACGGGTTGTCGCGCAGCAGCGCGGCGGTGGGATCGTCACCGTCCACACCGGACACCTCGCGCACGACGACGTCGGCCAAGCGGTCCGGCCCGCTCGTCCACCGCACTATCGGTTCGGTCACGGCGTCTCCTCGGGTGGTGTCGGAACCGGCGGCACGGCGCGGTGCCGTCCCGGTTCGGGGAGGTCCAGCAGCTCGTACATGATCTGCCGCAACCGGGCGGAGGCCCGGCCGGGCTCGGAGGTCAGCCGCTCGCGCACGACCTCGCCCAGTTCGGCCGCACGTGCCGCGGCCAGCTCCAGCTGCGGTCGCACGGGCGACCCCGCCTGGAGCCTGGGCGCCAGGTGCCGCAACAGCTCCTGCGCGGACCCGCCGGACGTCGCGACCCGCACCGGCGCGTCGACCAGGACCACCGGCCGGCCGATGGCCGCCGCGTACACGCCGACCGAACCGTGGTCGGCCACGACGTGGTCGGCGGCGATCACCGCGGCCCGCCAGTCCACGTGCGGGCCGACCACCACCAGCCCCGCGTCCCGGCACTCCGCGAGCCACGCGTCCACCTGCCGCCGACCGTGGCCGAACCACGCTCCCGGGTGCACCAGAGCCACCACGCGGAACCCTTGCGGCGTCAGCTCTTCGAGCAGGCTCGGCAGCAGGTCCTCGAACCTGGCGAACAGCGAGTCCAGCCCCCACGTGGAGCTGACCACCACGGCCTGCTGACCCGGCTCGATGCCCAGCGCGGCCCGGTACGCGTCGCGCCGCGGCAGGCTCGCGACCAGGCGGTCGTAGGCCGGGTCGCCGGCCACGACGGCGACGTCGAGCGCCTGCGGGCACTGCCGCCGCAGCACCTCCCGCTCGTCGTCGTGCGCGAGCACCAGCGCGCTCGCCAGCACACGGCCGTTGTGCAGGAGCCGTTGTGCGTCCAACCCGTAGACCACCGGCTCGCCACCGGTGGTGAAGGACTTCCCGTAGCCCGCGCCGTGCGGCATCACCACCAGCGGCGCGTGCAGCTCGTGCAGCCCGCCGTAGGACGCGGCGACGGCCAAGGAGAACTCCTGCCGGACCGCCAGCTCCCACGGCCACACGACGCCCCCGGTGGACCGCAGGAACTCCGCCACCCCGTTGCTGAAGACGTCAGGCGCCTGGGTGAAGACGACCTGCAGCCTCGTGTCCGTCTCGATCAGCTCCACGGCTTCCAGCAGACGTTGCCCGCTGGTGACCGTGTGCACCACGGCGAGCACCGGAAGGCACCCGGCGCGGCTGACCCACTGCGACGCGTCGAGCCCGATCGGCACTCGCGGCCACTCTGGACGTGTCATGCACTCCCCCTCGCGCTCCAACCCTCGGGAGAAGAGTGACGGACCGGTTTGCCGGGAACTTGCAGTCCGCTTGCATCTGCCGATCGCCGTCCGCCAAATAGGCAATTCGGACGAAAATGGGTAAACGAGCCTGCGGAACTTCCTCCCAGTGAAGCACACTGTGCCCAAGGGCAAGTTGGCCAGCGAAAGGGTGGCGCTGGTGGAGTTCAAGATCATCGGCAAGACGCGATTACACATCGACGGGAATGATTGCGATCTCGGGCCGGCCAAGCACCGCGGCGTGCTCACATTGCTCCTGTACTACTTCCCGAGACCGGTCCAAGTGGACACCATCGCGCAGGTGCTCTGGCCGGACAGCGGTCCGGAGCAGGTGAAACGAAACCTGCAGCCGATCGTCAGCAGACTGCGCTCGATTCTGGCCAAATCGGGGACAGGCGCCTCGATACCGAAGGAGGGCATCGCTTATCGGTTGGTGTTGGCGCAGGCGGACCTGATCGACTACCACCGTTTCCGCAAATTGGCGGAGATGTGTCGGGTAGCGGCCTCTCGGGGTGACCACCGCGAAGCCAAGGCATTGCTGCGCGAGGCGCTTTCGCAGTGGAACGGCCGACCGCTCGAAGAGCTCGGCGGGGCGTGGGCGGACCATTGTCGTGACCAGATGGAGACATTCGACCGGATGCCCGCGTTTTACGCGTTGCTGGACAGCCAGCGCCAACTGGGCGAGCACCTGGAGGTGATGGCGGAAGCGGGCAGGCTCACCGCGACCCAGGCCCCGGACGAGGCGTTCGCCGGCCTGTACCTGCGCTCCCTGGACGCCTTGGGCCGCTACTCCACGGCGCTCGACTTCTACGCCGTGTTCTGCCAGCGCCTGTTCGAGCACGTCGGCGCCGAACCCGGGCCGGAGCTGCGGGACCTCTACAAGAGCATCCTGCGCAAGCAGGAGAGCACCGCGGTGTCGGGCACGACGGCGCCGCACCAGCTGCCGCCGCCCGCGCGCAGCTTCACCGGCCGCGACGACCTGCTGGCCAGGCTCGACGCCCTGCTCGGCGAGGGCGACCAGGGCCGGGTCGTCGCGCTGCACGGGATGCCGAGCGTGGGCAAGAGCCAGCTCGCCCTCAAGTGGGCGGCACGGCACCGCGACCGGTTCCCGGACGGCAACCTGTACCTCGAGCTGCGCGGCGCCAGCCCAGGCACGCGGGTCGCGCCCGACGACGTGCTGGCGTTCCTGCTGAGGTCGCTCGGCGCCGAGCGAATACCCGCCACCGGCGGCGAGCGGCAGCTCGAGCTCCGCCGGGTGCTGGGCAACCGCAGGATGCTGGTCCTGCTCGACGACGCGCACGAGAGCGCGCAGGTCAGGCCGGTCCTGGCCGCGACGCCGCAGTGCCTCACGATCATCACGAGCCGGACCAGGCTGATGGGGCTGAAGGTCCTCGACCACGTCGACCTCGTGCCCGTGCCGCCGCTGTCGACGGTGGAGTCGATCACGTTGTTGCGCAACGAGATCGGCCGCGAGCGCTCCGACGCCGACCCCGCGGCGCTGCGGGACCTGGCCGGTCTGGTGGACGGCCTGCCGCTCGGGCTGAGGATCATCGCGCAGCACGTCGCGAACCGGCCGGACACCCCGATCGGCGATCTCGTGGAGGACTTCAAGGGGCAGGAAGGGCTCGGGATCCTCGGATCGGTGCACGACAGCGACGACGAGAGCGCCACGCTGCCGGCGGCGTTCTCCTGGTCGTTCCGCGACCTGCCCGCGGACACCGCGCGGATGTTCCGGCTGCTGGCGCTGAACCCGACGGCCGAGTTCTGCGTCGACGCGGCGGTCGCGCTCCTGGGCGAGCCCTACGACGCGGTCAGCGCGCACCTCAGCACGCTGGTGCGCAGCAACCTGCTGGACTACGGCGCCGTGCCGCGGCGGTTCAGGCTGCACGACACGCTGTACGGCTACGCCCTGCACCTCGTGCGCCGCGACGAGCCCGCGCAGGCGCGCAAGCACGCGATGACGCGGCTGCTGGACTGGTACCTGGCTTCGTCCGGGGTCGCGGCACACTTGTTGGACCCCCAGACCTCGCCGGTGCCGCCACTGCCCGGCATGTCGGCGAAGCCGGTGCCGCTCGCGGACCAGTCGGACGCGTTGCGGTGGCTGACCAGGGAGCGGGCGAACCTGGTCGCCGCGGTGCCGCAAGCCGTGCGCCACGGATTCCACGCGCACGCGTGGCGGCTCTCCGCGAATTTCCACGAGGCCTACGACCGGTCCGGGCATTTCGAGGACGTCCTCATCAGTCACCGGGCGGCGCTCAAATCGTGTGCCGCGCTCGGCGACCTGGAAGCGTTGAGCGGCACGCACAGCAATGTCGGAATGGTGCTGTACCGGTTGTGCAAGTACGCCGAAGCGGAAGAGCACTTCAAAGCCGGATCGGACCTGGCGGAGGCGATCGGCGCGCACGAGATCCAACTCATCTGCTCGCACAACCTGGCCGGAATCCGCCTGGCCCTGGGCGAGGTCGGCGCGGCGATCGAGCTGTACCGGGAAACCTTGGAGGCGACGCGCAGATCCGGCTACCGCGACGGCGAGGCGTACGCCCTGAATGAACTCGCGAACGCGTACCGCAAAGCGGAGCAGGACGACCTCGCGTTGGAGCACTACTACCAGGCGCTCGCCATTCGTCGTTCGATAGGGCACATCAGGGGAGTGGCGACCACCCTCACGGACGTCGGGCGGCTCCACTTCGAGCGGGGCGAGCACGAGGAGGCCCTGCGCCGGCTCCACGAAGCCCTGGCGCTGCACCCGATCGGCGGTGATCGCGCGCGCACGGCCGACGCGCTCGTCACCCTCACCGAGGTGGAGTACGACCTGGGCCGGTTCGGTGAGGCGATCGGCCACGCTGAAGAGGCGGTTTCCACGTGTCACGTCCTAGGGGCACGTGCGGGGCAGGGGCGCGCGCTGCACGTCTGGGGTCACGCGCTCGTGGCCCTCGGGCGGTTGGACGAGGCCGAAGAGCGGTTCCGGCTGGCCGCCGGCGTGCTGCGAGGGGTGCAGGAGGTGGAGGCCGAGGTGGTGACCGAACACCTGGCTGATGTGAAGACCATTCGCAGTGCCATTCCTGAGCCTCGTGGGTCGGCGCCCGACTTCACCGGGACCCCCGCCCGGGAGATCACTGAGCGTAAGAACTGACAGGAAAGGACATCACCTGATCCAGTGAATGTTGAGTGAGACAACAAAATAGTTATGCATCAATGGTGTCGCCGCTCTTCTCTGACGGGTGGGTGACACCCGGACGAGGACCACCCCCGTGTGAACGGACCACTGGGGCGGGTGATCTACTGCGCCCGTGCGTACCCACGTGTCCCGCGCAATGCGGAAGATTGCTGCCCCGCTCATCGGTTCACTCGCCGTCGTCGCATTCGTGCTCGGCGGCCCGACGGCAACGGCCGCCGAAGCCGACCTGGGCGGCTCGGCGTGC
This sequence comes from Actinosynnema sp. NPDC049800, assembly GCF_040656635.1. Lineage (NCBI taxonomy): Bacteria > Bacillati > Actinomycetota > Actinomycetes > Pseudonocardiales > Pseudonocardiaceae > Actinosynnema > Actinosynnema sp. NPDC049800. The sequence goes on from NZ_JBFAMT010000010.1 coordinate 175,218, forward strand.
GTTGTGCAATGGCCCGGCCGCATCGGATGACGACCGCGCAGCGGTGTCGCGACTCGAACGAGGAGCTCTGATGGAACCCGACATAGGTAGAGCCGGCAGTACCGGTGGTGGAACCTCCGAGGCGCCGACCTGAGGACGTGGGTGGGAAGAACGAGTTCCCACCCACTCCTTCGTGGCGTTCATCGCCGGGAAAGACAACAAGAGGGCCACCGGAATGGTGACCCTCTCGCTGTGTTGTGCGCCGCCAGGGACTCGAACCCCGAACCCGCTGATTAAGAGTCAGCTGCTCTGCCAGTTGAGCTAGCGGCGCTCGGACTCTCTTGCTCCGTCCGACGTGAAGAACATTAGCACAGCGTCCGACCGGGCTCCCAATCGCCTGGTCAGGGTGGGTGTGTCGCCCTGATGCAGGGGGAACTTCGCCTTGGTAACGATCCAGCATCTCGGGCAACATCGTCAACCCTCCAGGCGTCACCTTGTCAGGGGCGCCGACAGACTCCTGTTGCGGACTGTCACGGCGTTCTGGGGACGAAGCGGAGGACGGGGATGTACCGCAAGCGGGGGGCGCGCCGAGCGCTGGGGATCGTCGCGATCGGGCTGGTCGCGACGTTGGTCACGAGTTGTTCTTCCGGCTCGGCCGCGACGGGGGACGCGGGCGGCGAATCAACCACCACCACTACGTCGTCGACACCGCCGCCCAAGCCCGTGTCGTTGACCACGGGCCCCGCGGACGCGGCGGTCGACGTGCAGCCCGGCGTGCCGGTCGTCGCCACCGCCACCGACGGCAAGATCACGTCGGTCGCGCTGACCAACCCGGAGGGCAAGGCCGTGGCCGGCCAGGTGAGCCCCGACGGTCTGCAGTGGACCAACACCGAGCCGCTCGGCTACCAGAAGACCTACACGCTGGCCGTGACGGGCGAGGGCGCGGACGGCAAGCCGGTCACCAAGACCTCCACCTTCACCACCGTCAAGCCGCGCACGCTGACCTACCTGTCGGTCAACCCGCAGGACGGCACGACGGTCGGCGTCGGCCAGCCGCTCGCGTTCTACTTCGACGAGCCGATCGCGGACAAGGCCGCCGCCGAGGCGATGATCTCGATCACCACGGTGCCGCGCGTCGAGGGCGCCTTCTACTGGTTCGACGAGAAGACGGCGCACTGGCGGCCGCAGAACTACTGGACGCCCGGCACCAAGATCACGATCAACGCCAAGATCTACGGCAAGCACGTGGGCAACGGCGTGTACGGCGAAGAAGACCGTGTGATCAACACCACTATCGGCGACGCCGTCGTGCACGAGGCGGACGGTCAGACGCACCAGGTCGTGACCAAGGTCAACGGCCAGGTCGTGCGCACCATGCCGACCTCCATGGGCGACGCGCAGAACCCGACCCCCACGGGGACCTACGTGCTGATGGAGAAGCACGCCCACATGGTGATGGACTCCCGCACCTACGGCCTGTCGCTGGAGGCGGGCGGCTACGTCACCCCGGTCGACTGGGCCTACCGGATGTCCAACTCCGGCATCTTCTTCCACAGCGCGCCGTGGTCCATCGGCGACCAGGGCCACCGCAACGTCAGCCACGGCTGCCTGAACCTCTCGCCCGAGAACGCCAAGTGGGTGTTCGACAACTCCAAGCAGGGCGACGTCGTGATCGTCACCAACTCGGGCGGCCCGGTGCTGGAGTCGTGGGACGGCTTCGGCGACTGGCAGATCCCGTGGGACCAGTGGGTCAAGGGCAACCGCTAGGGCTCTACAGCTCGGTGACGCGACCCGCCGCCACGGCCAGGCGGCGGGTCGTGCGCACCGCGTCCAGCATCCGGCGGTCGTGGGTGACCAGCAGCAAGGTGCCCTGGTAGGAGTCCAGCGCGGACTCCAGCTGCTCGATCGCGGGCAGGTCGAGGTGGTTCGTCGGCTCGTCCAGCACGAGCAGGTTGACCCCGCGCGCCTGGAGCAGGGCCAACGCGGCACGGGTGCGCTCACCGGGCGACAGCGACGCCGCCGTCCGCAGCACGTGCGCCGCCTTGAGCCCGAACTTCGCCAGCAACGTGCGCACGTCGGCGGGCGGCACGTCCGGCACGGCCGCGCCGAACGCGTCCAGCAACGGCTCGTCGCCCAGGAACAAACCACGCGCCTGGTCGATCTCGCCGACCACCACGCCCGAGCCGAGGGACGCCGAACCCGAGGTCAACGGGACGCGGCCCAGCAGCGCCGCCAGCAACGTCGACTTGCCCGAGCCGTTGGCCCCGGTGATGGCGACCCGGTCCGCCCAGTCCACCTGCAGGTCCACCGGCCCCAGCGTGAACGACCCGCGGGTCACCACCGCCGCCCGCAGCACCGACACCACCGAACCGGACCGGGGCGCGGCGGCGATCTCCATCCGCAGCTCCCACTCCTTGCGCGGCTCCTCGACCACGTCCAGGCGTTCGATCAGGCGCTCGGTCTGCCGCGCCTTCGAAGCCTGCTTCTCGGTCGCCTCGGTGCGGAACTTGCGCCCGATCTTGTCGTTGTCGGGCGCCTTGCGGCGGGCGTTCTTCACGCCCTTCTCCATCCACGCCCGCTGCGCCCGGGCGCGCTCCTCCAGCGACGACCGCGTGGACGCGTACTCCTCGTACTCCTCACGCGCGTGCCTGCGGGCGATCTCCCGCTCCTCCAGGTACGACTCGTAGCCGCCGCCGTAGGAGCGCACCTGCTGCTGCGCCAGGTCCAGCTCCACGACCCGCGTCACCGTGCGGGCCAGGAACTCGCGGTCGTGCGACACCACCACGACCCCCGCCCGCAGCCCCGTCACGAACCGCTCCAGCCGGGCCAGTCCGTCCAGGTCGAGGTCGTTGGTCGGCTCGTCGAGCAGGAACACGTCGTACCTGCTCAGCAGCAACGACGCCATGCTCGCCCGGGCCGCCTGACCACCCGACAGGGCGGTCATCGGCAGGTCGAGCGAGACGTCGAGCCCCAGGTCGGCGGCCACCTCCAGCGACCGCTCCTCCAGGTCCGCGCCACCGAGCGCGAGCCACCGCTCCAACGCGTCGGAGTAGCCGTCGTCACCCGAACCCGACGACAACGCCTCGGTCGCCCGGTCCAGCTCGACCTGCGCCGCCGCCACGCCCGTGCGGCGGGCCAGGAAGTCCCGCACGGTCTCGTCGGCACGCCGGTCCGGTTCCTGCGGCAGGTGGCCGACGGTCGCGGTGGTCGGTGAGAGGCGGATCACACCCTGCTCGGCGGGCAGCAGGCCGGCCAACGTCCGCAGCAACGTCGACTTGCCCGCGCCGTTGGCGCCGACCAGGCCGATCACGTCACCGGGTGCGACGACCAGGTCAAGGCCTTCGAACAGCACGCGGTCGCCGTGCCCGGCGGCCAGGTCCTTCGCGACGAGTGTGGCGCTCACGACAACTCCAGGGCAAAAGAAGACGCCCCCCGACTCGGGCGTCGAGGGGCGTTCCGCTTGGGGTGAGTGACGGGACTTGAACCCGCGACACCTGGGATCACAACCCAGTGCTCTGCCAGCTGAGCTACACCCACCAAGACCGGTTGACCCGGCGCGTGAAGCATACAGTGCCCTACCGCCGGGTCTGAAATCGACCCTATTCCGGACCGTCGGCGGCGAGCAGTTCGGCGGCCACGGCCTGCGCCTGCTCCGAGGACGGGCCCGGCTGCGGCACGAACGCCGTCCGCCGGTAGTACGCCAGCTCGCGGATCGACTCCTTGATGTCGGCCAGCGCGCGGTGCGCCAGGCCCTTGCCCGGCTGCGCGTAGTAGATGCGCGGGTACCACCGCCGGCACAGCTCCTTGATCGACGACACGTCGACCATGCGGTAGTGCAGGTGCGCGTCGAGCTCGGGCATGTCACGGGCGATGAACCCGCGGTCGGTGGCGATCGAGTTGCCCGCCAGGGGAGCGGTGCGCGGGTCCGGCACCCACTCCTTGATGTAGGCCAGCACCTGCGCCTCGGCGTCGGCGAGCGTCACGGTCGACCGCCGCACCTCCTCGGTGAGCCCCGACTTGGCGTGCATCTGCATGACGACGTCCGGCATCGAGTCGAGCGCGGTGTCGTCGGCGTGGATCACCACGTCGACACCCTCGCCGAGCACGTTCAGCTCCGCGTCGGTCACCAGCGCCGCGATCTCGATCAAGGCGTCCTTGCCCAGGTCGAGGCCTGTCATCTCGCAGTCGATCCACACCAAGCGATCCATCACCCGCGCGAGCCTAGTCGCCCGGTCCCGCCGGCCCCGCGTCGCTTCGGGTGGCGGCCCCTACCAATCTCATTACGCTCAGGGCGATGACGGCCCAGAGCGACATCGCTGCCGGTTACGCCTCCGAAGGCGCGGCCATCGAACTCGGTGCGGTCCTCGTGGACGGCACGGTGGAGCCGACCGCGCGCGTGCGGCTCCCGCTGGCCACGCTGAACCGGCACGGGCTGGTCGCGGGCGCGACCGGCACCGGCAAGACGAAGACGTTGCAGCTGATCGCGGAGCAGCTGTCGGCGGCGGGCGTGCCGGTGGTGATGGCGGACGTGAAGGGCGACCTGTCGGGGTTGTCACGTCCGGGCGAGGGCGGCGAGCGGGTCACCGAGCGTGCCACCCAGACGGGTGACGACTGGCAGCCGCAGGCGTGCCCGGTGCAGTTCCTGTCGCTCGGCACGGGTGGGGCGGCGGTGCCGGTGCGGGCGACCGTCACCAGCTTCGGGCCGATCCTGCTGTCGAAGGTGCTCGGGCTCAACGACACCCAGGAGTCCACGCTCGGGCTGATCTTCCACTGGGCCGACTCGCGCGGGCTGCCGCTGCTGGACATCAAGGACCTGCGGTCGGTGATCGGGCACCTCACGTCCGACGAGGGCAAGGCGGACCTGAAGGGCCTCGGCGGGGTGTCGTCGGCGACGGCGGGTGTGATCCTGCGCTCGCTGGTGAACCTGGAGGCGCAGGGCGGCGACACGTTCTTCGGCGAGCCGGAGCTCGACCCGCGCGACCTGATGCGGCTGGTCGACGGCCGCGGTGTGGTGTCGCTGCTGGAGCTGGCGGAGTTGCAGGCCAGGCCCGCGCTGTTCTCGACGTTCCTGATGTGGCTGTTGGCGGAGCTGTTCGAGGTGCTGCCCGAGGAGGGCGACCTGGACAAGCCGAAGCTGGTGTTCTTCTTCGACGAGGCGCACCTGGTGTTCGCCGACGCGTCCAAGGCGTTCCTGGAGCGGATCACGCAGACGGTGAAGCTGATCCGGTCCAAGGGCGTGGGCGTGTTCTTCTGCACGCAGCTGCCGACCGACGTGCCGAACGCGGTGCTGTCGCAGTTGGGCGCACGGGTGCAGCACGCGTTGCGGGCGTTCACGCCGGAGGACCAGGCGGCGCTGGCGAAGACGGTGAAGACGTACCCGACGACGCCGCACTACGAGCTGGACGAGGCGTTGACGTCGTTGGGGATCGGCGAGGCCGTGGTGACCGTGCTGAGCGAGAAGGGCGCGCCGACGCCGGTCGCGTGGACGAGGCTGCGGGCGCCGCGGTCCTTGATGGACACGATCGGGTCGGACGCGATCACGCAGGCCGCGGAGACGTCCGAGCTGCACGCCAAGTACGCCGAGACCGTCGACCGCGAGTCGGCGTACGAGAAGCTGGCGGCGAAGGTGGCGCCCCCGCCCGCGCCGGAGGAGGCGGCACCCCCTCCCGCGCGGGAGGAGGCGCCGCCCCGGGAGCCCGAACGCCGGGCCGAGCGCGAGGAGCCGGGCGTGGTGTCGCAGGTGCTCGGCAACTCGGCGGTGAAGTCGTTCCTCCGGTCAGCCGCGAGCGCGCTGGGCCGTGAGATCACCCGTGGCCTCTTCGGGACCTCCCGCAAGCGCCGGTGAGCGCTTGACCTTCATCGACAGGAACGCGGCGCCGATGCTGAGCAGGCCGGCCACGTACCAGGCCGGCGCGTAGTCGCCGAAGTGGTCGCGGGTGAGGCCGGCGGCGGTGGCGGCGATCGCCGCGCCGATCTGGTGCGAGGCGAAGACCCAGCCGAAGACCACCGGGGCGGACAGGCCGAACACCTGCCGGCACAGCGCCACCGTCGGCGGGACGGTGGCGACCCAGTCCAGGCCGTAGAAGATGATGAACACGAGCATCGACGGGTGCACCGAGTCGTGGAACAGCTGCGGTAGAACGAGCAGCGACGCGCCGCGCAGCGCGTAGTACACGGCGAGCAGGACCCGTGAGTCGACGCGGTCGGTGAGCCAGCCCGACAGGACCGTGCCGACGATGTCGAAGATCCCCACCAGGGCGAGCAGGCCCGCGGCGGTGGTGGTGGGCATGCCGTGGTCGTGCGCGGCGGGGATGAAGTGGGTGCCGACCAGGCCGTTCGTGGTCGCGCCGCAGATCGCGAAGCCCGCCGCCAGGAACCAGAACGGTCCGGTGCGCGCGGCGCTCCTCAGCGCGCCGAGGGCACGGCGGGCCGCACCGCCCGTCGACGGCGGGACGGGCACGATCTCGTCGCCGCCGTAGGGCGGCACACCCACGTCGGCGGGGTGGTCGCGCAGGAACAGCAGCGCCAGCGGCACCACCGCGAGGGCCGCGACCGACACCACGACGGACGCGCTGCGCCACCCGGAGGACTCCGACAACGCCGCCACCACCGGCAGGAACACCAGCTGCCCCGTCGCGCCGCCGGCGGTCAGGATGCCGGTGACCAGGCCGCGGTGCTTGACGAACCAGCGGCCGGTGATGGTCGCCACGAACGCCAGCGCCATCGAACCGGTGCCCAGGCCCACCAGCACGCCCCAGAACAGCACCAGCTGCCAGGCCGTGGTCATGAACACGGTCAGCCCGCTGCCCACCGCGACCAGCGTCAACGCCGAGGCCACGACCTTGCGCACGCCGAGCCGTTCCATCAGGGCGGCGGCGAACGGCGCGGTCAGCCCGAACAGCATGAGGTTGACCGACACGGCGAAGCCGATCGTGGCCGTGGACCAGCCGAACTCGCGTTGCAGCGGTTCGATCAACGCGCCCGGGGTGGCCCGGAACGCCGCGGCGCCGACGAGCGCGATGAAGGCGACGCCGGCGACCACCCATGCCCAGTTCTGCCTGCTGCGAATCACGTGAGGAAGCCTCACCGATGGCCCCGGTTCCGAAAAGTGGCTGGATGGCCATCATGTGCAAAAATCCGGCCATGAAGAGCCGTCACCTGGTCGCCGTGCTCGCGCTGGACGAGGTGGTGACGTTCGACCTCGGCACGCCGACGCAGGTCCTCAACGCCGCCCGCGACGAGCAGGAACGGCGTTACTACCGGGTGCGGGTCTGCACGCCGGGCGGACGTCCGGTGCGCAGCGCGGCCGGGTTCGCCATCACCCCCGACCACGGCCTGGAGCTGATGGCGGAGGCGGACACGGTGATCGTGGCCGGTGTGCACTACGGGGCGCAGGTGCTGGCGGACGGCACGGTCGAGCCGGCGGTGCGCGACGCCCTGCTCGCGGCGGCGGAGCGGGGCGCGCGGGTGATGTCGATCTGCACGGGCGCGTTCGTGCTGGCCGCGGTCGGCCTGCTGGACGGGCGCAGGGCCACCACGCACTGGGCGCACGCGGACAACTTCCGCCGCCTGTTCCCGGCCGTCGACCTCGACCCGGACGTGCTGTTCGTGGACTCCGGCGACGTGCTGACCTCGGCCGGCGTCGCCGCGGGCGTCGACCTGTGCCTGCACGTCGTGCGGCACGACCACGGCAGCGAGGTGGCGAACATGGCCGCCCGGCGGTGCGTCGTGCCGCCGTGGCGGCCGGGCGGGCAGTCGCAGTTCATCGTCCGCCCGATCCCGGACCAGGCCGACACGTCCACCGCGCAGGCCCGCGCGTGGGCCGTGGCGCACCTGCACGAGCCGCTGGACCTGCGCGCGCTGGCCGCGCAGGCCCGGATGAGCGTCCGCACGTTCACCCGCCGGTTCCGCGAGGAGACCGGCGTGAGCCCCGGCAAGTGGATCACGCAGCAGCGCGTCGAACGGGCACGGCACCTGCTGGAGACCACGGACCTGGCCATCGACCGGGTGGCCCGGCACGCGGGCTTCGGCACGGGCGCGGCGCTGCGGCAGCAGATGAGCGCGGCGCTCGGCGTGTCGCCCAGCGCCTACCGCACCACGTTCCGCTCAGCGGGCTAGCGCCTCCGCTGCCGGCACACCCCGCTCACCGCTCCAGGAACGGGCGCAGCAGGCCCGGCACGGCCTCGTCGGCGAGCGCCAGGCCGTCGGCCTCGCCCACGTCGACCACGTGGTACGCGCCGTCGCCCGCCGCGGTGGTGGCGGTGATCGTGACCAGGCCCGCGCGGCGTTGGAAGAACGAGCGCGAGATGCGCCAGCCGATGATGCCGGTGCGTTGCAGCGCAACGGTTTCGCGGACCGCCGAGCCGGCGCGGGCGAGGAGGTGGCGGTCGGTCAGGGCGTGGCCGAGCGAGCGGTAGCGGTCCCAGCCCAGGGCGGCGGAGAACGGCACCAGCGCCAGCACCACCTGCCACGTCCAGCTCGGCGCGAACCACGCCAGGACGGCCGCCGGCACGAGCAGCGGCACGACGGCGCGCACCATCCGGCGGCGCAGGGCCGCGATCGGGTGCCGGCGCAACGGCGTCCGCGTAGGCGACGCCCCGGCCCGGTCAGCGGTGGTGACCGGGTCATTGGTGCCGTCCCGGTCACCGGTGCCGGCCTGTTCGGCAGTGCCGGCGTGTTCGGCAGTGCCGGCGTGTTCGGCAGTGCCGGCGTGTTCGGCAGTGGCGGTCCAGTCAGTGGTGGCGGCCCGTTCGGCAGTGCCAGGCTGTCCAGTGGTGGCGGCCCAGTCAGCAGTGCCGGCCCGGTCGGTGGTGGCGGCCCAGTCGGCGCTGTCGGTCGTCGACCGCAGCACCTCCGCGGACACGCGGTGGGCCTCGGCGACCGGCGCGGGCGGCAGCAGCAGGTTGCTCTCGCCCTTGCGGCCCAGGCCGGTCGTCACGGTCTTGGCGTGCGCACCCCGCCCGGCGCGCAGCAGCAGCGGTTCGACCAGCTCGACGCCGCGAAGTCGTTGCTCCGCAACGGAAACCGAACGGGTGGTGAGCAGGCCGCGGCGCACGCGGACCGTGTCGTCCGGCTCACGGGTCAGCCGGTAGCCCCAGAACTGCACCACGTACACCAGCACCGAGCCGAACGTGGCCACCAGCAGCACGACCGCGGCGAACACCGCGACGGTCAGCCCGAGCGGCTGCGCCACGACCCAGTGCGCGGCCTCGCTCATCGGCTCGAACACCTCGATGTCCAGCTCCCGCGCGAAGTTCATCCCGAACCCGAACAGCGCGCCCGCCGCCACCAGGCCCGACAACGTCAACGGCGCGTACCGCAGCCACCGGTTGTCCCATTCGGACAGCACGACGCCCGGCCGCTCCTCCTCCGCGACGGCAGGGGTTTCCGCCTTGGCGATGGTGAGCAGCAGCACGCGCAGCCGTTCCGCCTCGGCCGACGACACCGCGTCCAACGTCAGGCCGTCCTCGCCGGGCTGGTCGCGCTGCCCGGTGCCGACCCGGATCGCGGACAGCCCGAACAGCCGGTGCCCGAGCTTGGCGGTCAGGTCGACCGTTCGGATCCGGTCGCGCGGCACCGCCAAGCGCTTGCGCACGAGCAGCCCGGTGTGCATCTCGACCTGCTCGGTGGTGATCCGGTAGCGCGTGGTGATCCAGCGCAGCAGGCCGAACAGCACGATCGCGACGATCACGCCGACGCTGAGGAGGATCCGCCACGTCTCGCCCTTGCCGAGCACGATGAGGCCGACGAACAGCGGCACCAGGCCGAGCAGCTCGTTCAGCGGTCGCACGACGAGCATCCGCACGTCCAGCCGGTGCCAGTCCACCACCGGCTCGGCGTACTCGGGCGCGGCGGGCAGGTCCGTGCTCACGTGGCGTCACCCGGCGTGGCCTGCGTGGTCGTGGTCAGCTCGTCGGCCAACCGCACCGCGTCGTCGTGGTCGAGGCCCTCGATGAGCACGGGCCCGGCGGCCGAGGCGGTGGTCACGGTGACCGTGGACAGCCCGAGGAGCTGTTGCAGGGGACCGCGCTTGGTGTCCACGGTCTGGATGCGCGAGACCGGCGCGATGCGCCACTCCTGGTTCAGCCAGCCGGCCAGCGTGTACACCGCGTCCGGGGTGGCCTCCCAGCGGTGCACCCGGTACCGCCACCGCGGCATGACCAGGGTGTGCGCGGTGCCGAGCACGAGGGTCGCGACCGCGGCGGTCACCTGCCACGGCGAGGCGGCGAAGATCAGCGCGACCAGTTGCGGCACGAGCAGCACCGCCCAGCCGATCAGCGCGTGCAGGGTCCAGAGGGTGATCGACTTGCGGCTCACCTGGTGCCGCGGCGCACGCAGGCGCAACACTTCGTTGCTCACGCCGTCCACTGTGCCTCAAGGCCGAGCCCGCGTGCGCGCGAACCCGGCCTCGGGACCGATCAGCTACGGCTGCGGTGCGTAGGGCGCCTGGAACACCCTGGCCGTGGCGCTCTCGCCCTGGACGGCCACGGCGGCGGGCACACCCACGACGACCGCGAGACCGGCGCAGACGGCGAGCGCAGCCATGATCTTGTGCAGGGAGTGCACAACCATCGTCGAACTCCGTTCGATCGTAGCGGCTTGTCGGCAGGGGGGAGCCGGACCAGATCCGCGGACAACGCCCGGAAGCGTCCAAGCGGAGCATGGCACAGGGGGGTCCTCACGGTCATCACCCACTTCTGCCCCTGCCCACTAGGCAATACCCACGGGACGGCGGCCCCGATCGTCGGGGACATCCCACCATTACGGGTAACGAGCCGGAAACCCGGAGGTGACTCAGTCGAGCAGCGGTCGTGCCCGGGTCTCCTCGTCCAGGTCCACCCACCAGACCGCCGCGCCCGCCCGGTCGCGCACGCCGATCGTCCGGTAGATCCGCTGGAGGTGGTTCTGCACGGTCTTCGGCGACAACGACAGCTCGGCCGCGATCGCCGCGGTGCTCTCACCGGCGGCCACGCGCCGCAGCACCTCGATGCCCCGCTTGGTCAGCCCGGAACCCAGCGCCCGCGCGATCCGCCGGTGGTCCTGCTCGGCGGTGGCCGAGCTGCGCAGCGGGTCCGGCGCCGCCCGCTGCTCCCGTCGCAGCCCGAACGTGCGCTCGGCCAGCTGGTCGACCAGCCTGGCGGACAGGTCGTGCTCCCGCATCCGCAGCAGGTCCCGGCCTTCCTGGAGCTCCCACAGCCGGTACTGCTCCAGCTGGGACCTGGCGTGCCGCAGCGCGGAGTCGAGCTTCCCGGCCCGCTCGTGGGCCACGCTCAGCGCGCCGTGCGCCCGCACCGCGACCTCCCGCGCCAGCACGCCCATCGCCAGTTCCGCCGCACGGGTCAGCAGCCGCACCTGGTCGTCGTGCCGCTCCCGCACCCCGCTGATCCGGGCCCGGGCCATCAGCAGCTCGGCCCGCAGCACGGGCCGGTCCTGCCCGGCGAGCAGCCGGTCGGCCCGCTGGCACGAGCGCAGCGCCCGGTCCACGTCGCCCAGGTCCAGCCGCACGTGCGTGAGCAGCAGGTTCAGCCGGGCCATCCGCAACGGCTGGTCGAGGTGCTTCCACCGGTCGCGGGCCTGCGCGCACAACGCCTCCGCGCGCCGCAGCTTGCGCGTGCACGGCTCGCCGTCCGGGCTGCACCGGCTCGCCGCCGTGCGCACCATGCAGTGCTCGTGGTACTGCGTGCGCAGGACGCCGGCCTGCTCGTACAGGATCGAGCCGATCAGCTCGACGTCCTTGGTCAGCTCGGCCAGGCCGAGGGCGCGCGCCAGCGAGTGCAGCGACCGCTCCCGCGAGTCCAGCCGCAGCTCGACCACGGCCTGCGAGAAGCTGCACCACGCCTGGAGCCCGACGTGCCGGTTGGCCGCCGCGATCGCCTGCACCCGGTCGATGGTGTCCAGCGCGCCCGGCAGCAGCCCGCGCTTGCCGAGCGCCACGGACTGGGCCAGCACGCTGTGCGCCACGCCTTCGGCGTCGTCCAGCCACGAGAACGCGGCCACCGCCTTCTCGGCGGCCTCCAGCGCGTCGCCGGGGCGGCCCTCGTCCAACGCCATCCGCGCCTCGCGCAGGTTGGACACCGCGGCCTCGCGCGGGTCGGCCGCCCGCTGGACGGGAATCGTCATCAGTCTGCCCCCGCTGGAGAGGGTACTCACCCCAACTCGCGCTTCAGCACCTTTCCCGTCTCATTGCGCGGCAGGGCGTCGAGGAAGACCACCTCCCTCGGCACGGAGAACCTGGCCAGGTTGCCGCGCACGTGGTCGAGCACCGCCTCCTCGTCCACCGCGCCCGGCTCCTCGGGCACGACGTACGCGGCGAGCCGTTGGCCGAACTGCTCGTCCGGCACGCCGACCACGGCGACCTCGCGCACCCCGGCCAGCCCCGCCAGCAGGTCCTCGACCTCGCGCGGGTACACGTTCTCCCCGCCGGAGATGATCATCTCGTCGTCGCGGCCCGCGACGAACAGCAGGCCGTCCCGGTCGCGGTAGCCGAGGTCGCCGGTCGACATGAGGCCGTCGCGGACCTCCTTGCCCGCGCCGTTGGTGTAGCCGTCGAACAGCATGTCGTTGGCCACGAAGATGCGGCCGGTCGTGCCGGCCGGCACCGGGTCGCCCGCGTCGTCCAGGATCGCGAGCCGGGTGCCGTGCGGCGGCAGGCCCGCCGTGTCCGGGCGCCGGGCCAGCTCCTCGGGCCGGGCGATGGTCACCCACGACACCTCGGTGGAGCCGTAGAGGTTGTAGAGCACCGGGCCGAACTCCTCCAGGCACCGCCGCGCCACCGGCGGCGGCAGCGCCGAGCCGCTGGAGGCGATCACGCGCAGCTTCGGCAGGTGCGGGCGCCCGGTCAGCTCCAGGATGCGTTGCAGCATCACGGGAACGGCGAACAGCGCGTCGCTGCCGTGGTCGCGCGCGTCGGCCAGCGTGAGCGCCGGGTCGAACTTGCGGCGCAGCACGAACGTCGCGCCGAGCACGAGCCCGATCTGGAACGCGGCCAGGCCCCAGGTGTGGAACAGCGGCGCCGGCACGGAGAACCGGTCGCCCGCCCGGAACGGGATGCGGGACAACAGCGCGGCGGCCGGCGCGAGGCTCGCCGGCTCCGGTCGCCTGGCGCCCTTGGGCGCGCCCGTGGTGCCCGACGTCAGCACGATCATCCGGCCGCGCGGCGGGCGCCGGGGCAGCGGTGTGGCGGGTGAGCCCTCGATCAGCTGCTCCAGCGTCCTGCTCTTGGTGACGCCGTCGACCCACGCCATCACCCGGCGGACCTTGCGCGGCGCGTTGGCCAGCAGGCCGCGGAACTCGGTGTCGGCGACGACCACGGACACGTCCTGCTCGCGCAGCACCGCGGCGACCTGGGCCGCGCTCAACCCGGTGTTGACCAGCACGGTGTGCGCGCCGAGCTTCACGCACGCGCCCACGGTCTCCACGAAGCCGCGGTGGTTGCGGCACAGCACCGCGACCTTCGACCCCGACCGCACGCCGAGGTCGTGCAGGCCGTGCGCGAGCCGGGTGGTGCGTTCGTCGACCTCGGCGTAGGTGAGCGTGCCCGCGTCGTCGATGATCGCCGGTCGGTCGGGGTGGCGCGCCGCGCCGGTGGCGAACCCGAACGCGACCGTGATGTCCCACTGGAGGAAGGCGTCGACGACGCCGAGCAGCCGGCCGGGGCCCATCGGCCGCACGACGCCGGCGCGCACCAGCGTCGCCAAGGCGCGCAGCGCTCCCAGGACCCGGTTCACCGCGTCGCCCGCAGGACGAGGCGGGTGACGCCCGCGGCGACGGCGGCCAGCGGCGGCGTGTGCGGCGTGCCCCGCTCCGGCATGGCCCGGTAAGCGAGGTGCACCAGCGACCGCACGTGCTTCGGCGCGGTCTTGCGGGCGAGTTCGGCCAGCAGCCCGGACGGGAGGTTGACCTCCTCGGGACGGCGCTCCAGCGCGTGGACGACCCACCGCGCCGCGCGCTCGGGCGTCGCCGCCGGGAACGCGTCGTAGGCCTTCGTCGGCCCGATCATGGGTGTTCGCACCAGCGGCATCCGCACGGAGGTAAACGTGACACCGTCCGCCACCGTCTCGCCGGCCGCCACCCGGCTGAACGCGTCCAGCGCGCTCTTGGAGGCCAGGTAAGCCGAGAAGCGCGGCGTGTTGAGCTGCACGCCCATGCTGGAGATGTTCACGATGTGCCCGGACCTCCGTTCCCTCATGTGCGGCAGCAGGCCGAGCACCAGCCGCAGCGGCGCGAAGTAGTTCAGCGCCATGGTGCGCTCGTAGTCGTGCAACCGGTCGACGGACAGGTGCACGCTGCGCCGGATCGACCGGCCCGCGTTGTTGACCAGCGCGTCGATGCCGTCGTGCTCCGCGAGGACCTGCTTGAGCAGCGCGCCGACGGCTTCCGCGTCCGTCAGGTCGCACGGGTAGGTGTGCGCCGTGCCGCCCTCCGCGCGGATCCGCTCGGCGACCTGCTCCAACTCCTCGGCACGGCGCGCGACCAGCAGCGGCACGGCTCCCTCCCGGGCCACGGCGAGCGCGGTGGCCGCGCCGATGCCCGACGACGCGCCGGTGATCAGCACGGTCCGCCCGGCCAGGCCGTGCTTGCGCGCGGCGCGCAACGGGTCCAGGTGCGCCGACCAGTACTTCCACAGCACGTGCGCGTAGCCGGCGAAGTCGGGCGGTTCCAGGCCGGTGACCGTGCGGGTGGCGGTCGAGTCGAACTCGGCGTGCACCGCGAGGTGCGGCACGACCTGCGGCGGGATGCCCAGCTCGGTGAGCACGCCGGTGACGATCGCGCTCGTCGGCGCGGCGGGCAGCGGCAGTGGCAGGGTGAACCGGACCTTCGGGGCGCCGGCGGCGGCGGCCAGCGCGTTGTGGACCTCGTCCAGCGGCTGCGAGCGGCGCGCGGTGAGGTGGAACGTGCTGCCGGACGGCACGTCGGCGTGGATCAACCGGTCCAGCGCCGCCACCACGTAGTCGACCGGGACCAGGTTCGCGGCCCCGAAGTGCGGCGCGACCAGCGGCAGCAGGCGCGGCAGGCGGGCGAGCGCGGCCAGCGCCGGGAAGAAGTAGTACGGGCCGTCGACCTTGTCGGTCTCGCCCGTGCGCGAGTCGCCGACCACGGCGCCCGGCCGGTACACGCGCCACGGCGTGCCCTGGTCCCGGACGATCCGCTCGGCCGCGTGCTTGGTCACGTGGTAGGGCGAGGGCAGGTGCTGGCCGAGGTCGAAGTCGTCCTCGGTGAACGGGCCCCGGTGCTCGCCCGCGACCGCGATGGACGACACGTGGTGCAGCACCCCGCAACCGGTGCGCCCGGCGTACTCCACGACCCGCCGGGTGCCCTCGACGTTGACGGCGTGGTGCGCGTCGGCGGACGCGGTGAAGTCGTAGACGGCGGCCAGGTGCACGACGTGGTCGACCCGGTCGGCGTCGATCGGGGAGCCGAGGTCGCCCAGCACCGGCGTCAGCTTGCCGTGCCGGCCCAGCTTGTCCGCGGACTGCGGCCTGACCAGCGCGAACACCCGTTCGCAGTCCGGTCGCCGCAGGAGCCCGGCGACCAGGCGCCTGCCGATGAAACCCGTCGCGCCGGTGACGAAGTAGGTACTCACGCCCCGATACTGACACTACCTACCCGCGAGTAGGAAGAGCGCGGGGTGAAATCGGAACGCCTGTGATCAGTTTTCCGGGGTGCCGGACGCGTTCACCACCGCGTCGCGCAAGGCCGCGCGCAGGCGGCCCACCTCCAACGGCGTCAGCACGGCCGCCTCACCCGGCGGCACCGTCACCACGACGTGGCCCTGGCTGACGAAAACGGTCATGTCACGGCGACGTGACGCGATGTCGCGGCAGGAGATCTGCCACTCCTTGCCTGTGCTCACGGCCCCCAACCTCCAGGTGTCTCGACACGGGGTGCTCGGACCAATCCGGGCGCTCGTGGGGATGAGACGCACGCGGGTTGGTGCCATGACGGGGCAATCCGCCGGGCGACCGCGCCGAGCTGTCGCTAGCGTCGCATGTGGCTGTCGTCGCAGTCACCTGAAGGGGTGAGAAAATGGCTGAACCGCAACGGATCGTGATAATCGGGTCCGGTCTGGCCGGCGCCTCGGCGGCCGGGGCGTTGCGCGAGCGCGGTCACACCGGTGACGTGGTCGTCTTCGGCCGCGAACGGCACCGGCCCTACGAGCTGCCGGCGTTGTCCAAGCAGGTGCTGCTGGGCGACGCCGAGGAGCCGGTCCGCGTGCACGAGCCCGATTTCTACGACGAGCGCCGGATCGAGCTGCGGCTCGGCGTCGAGGTCGTCGGGGTGGACGTCGACCGGCACGTGGTCGAGGACTCCGGCGGTGGGTCGCACTCGTACGATCGGCTGATCCTGGCAACGGGTTCGACGCCGCGCCGGTTGCCGGTGCCGGGCGGAGAGCTCCCAGGTCTGCGGACGTTGCGCACCGTCGAGGACTCGCTGGCGTTGCGGCGGGAGCTGACCGACGGCCGCGAGGTGGTCGTCGTCGGCGCGGGGTGGATCGGCTGCGAGGTCGCCGCCGCGGCCCGGCGGCACGGCGCGTCGGTGACGGTCGTCGACCCGGTCGACCTGCCGCTGCGGCGGGTGCTCGGGCCGCGGATGGGCGAGGTGTTCCGCGACCTGCACGCCGCGCACGGCGTGCGGTGGCGGCTCGGCGTCGGCGTGGACGGCTTCACCGAGCACGGCGTCCGGCTCGCCGACGGCGGTTCGCTGACCGGTGACGTCGTGGTGGTCGCGGTGGGCGCCGCGCCGGACCTGGGGCTCGCGCGGGACGCCGGCCTGGCGTTGGCCGACGGCGGGGTGGCGGTGGACGCCGCGCTGCGCACCTCCGCGCCGGACGTCTTCGCCATCGGCGACATCGCCGCGCACGAGCACCCCCGCTACGGGCGGCGGGTCCGGGTCGAGCACTGGGCGAACGCCAAGGGCCAGGGCGAGCACGTGGCCGGCACGGTCCTCGGGCACGACGAGCCGTACGAGGCGTCGCCGTACTTCTTCACCGACCAGTACGACCTGGGCATGGAGTACCGGGGGCTCGCCGACGCCGAGCACGACGAGCTGGTGGTGCGCGGTGACGTGGACGCGCGCGAGTTCACCGCGTTCTGGCTGCGCGACGGGCGCGTGCAGGCGGCGATGAACGTCAACCAGTGGGACGACGGCGAGGCGTTGCAGCTGCTGGTCGACGCGCGGGCCGAGGTGGCGCCGGACCGGCTGCGCGGCGGCGACCTGGCCTAGGCGGTCACAGGCAGGAGCCGCTGTCCGGCCCGTGGTCGGCCGCGATCAGGCGCTCCAGCAGGTCGTGCAGGGCGCGGGCCTCCTCCGGCGCGAGCTCGGCGGTGAACTCCCGCTCCACCTGGACGTGCAGCTTCTCGACCTCGCGCTGGACGGCCCGGCCCTGCTCGGTGATCACCGGCACGCGCACGCGCCGGTCGTTGGGGTCGGGCTTGCGCATGATCAGCCCCGCGCGTTCCAGCCGGTCCAGCTCCGCGGTCAGCGTGGTCTTGTCGACGCCGAGCGCGTGGCCGAGGGCGAGCTGGGTGCGTTGGAACTCCTCGCTGATCAACGCGGTCAGCACGATCTGCCCCCGCGTGGTGATGCCGTGCCGCACCGCCGCTTCCTGCGCGACCGTGCCCAGTTTCTGCGCCGCGCGGTGCAGCAGCCAGTTCAGGCCCGCACGGCTCGTGCAGCCGAGGCTGGGGGCGAGGTCCATGCCCGGGATCATACGCCGGCTGTGAGATATTCTTGAGTAAGAACGTCTTGACTCATAATGACTCTGCCCATATGTTCCGAACCGAGAACTTCCGAGAGGGGACTATGGTGCACCTGTTGCACATCGACACCAGCCTGCGGTTCGAGGGTTCGGTGTCGCGCGAGGTCAGCGGCGCTTTCGCCGAGGCGTGGCGGGCCGCGCGCCCGGACGGCGGGTACACCTACCGCGACCTGGCCGCCGAGCCGTTGCCGCACGTCGACCCGGCGGCGCTGGCCACCCGGGAGGCCGACGGCGACCGGCCGTTGGAGCGGCGGTTGATCGCCGAGGTGAAGGCGGCGGACACGGTGCTGCTCGGCGTGCCGATGTACAACTACGGCCTGCCGTCGAGCCTCAAGGCGTGGCTGGACTGGATCATCGTGCCGGAGCTGATGGCCGACCAGCAGACCGGCGAAGGCGTGCTGACCGGCAAGCGGGTCGTGGTCGTCACCGCGCGGGGCGGCTCCTACGCGCCCGGCACGCCCCGGCACTCGTTCGACTTCCAGGAGCCGTACCTGCGCGCGGTGTTCGGCATGCTGGGCCTGGACCGGGACCTGGAGTTCGTGCACGCCGAGCTGACGTTGGCCGGCGTCGTGCCGCACATGGCCCAGTTCCGCGACCTGGCGGTCGCCTCCTTGGAGGACGCGCACCGCGTGGTGCGCGAGTTGGCCGTCGCCTGAGGGGGAGATCGGGTGACGGGCCGTGGTCGAGGGGGCGGCCCGTCACCCGATAGTGCAGGCGTCGTCGGCCTGCGACCATGTGGGCCATGTCGGAGTCGATCGCCGCGGTCGTGGTGCGTGCCGCCGAGCTGACCGCCCGCGGGTTGCCGCGCAAGGCGATCGAGCTGCTCCAGCCGGCCCTCGCGGCCAACCCGCTGCACGGTGAGGCGTGGTGCCGACTGGCCGCCGCCTACCTCGACGCGGGCGAGCCCGACCCGGCGCTGAGCGCGGCCAAGCGGGCCCTGGTGCTCGACGGCGACCCGGCGTGGGCGCAGCGGCTGACCGCGCTGGCGTTGAGCGAACTCGGCCGGCACGCCGAGGCGGTCGTCGCGGCGCGGGAGTGCGTGCGGCGCAAGCCCGGCGACTGGCGGTGCCAGGTGGTGCTGGCCGAAGTGCTGGCCGACAGCCCCGACGGGCAGCGCGAGGCCCTGGCGGTGGCGCGGGAGGCCGCGCACCTCGCGCCGACGGAGGCCCGCGCGTTCCAGGTGCTCGGCGACTCCGCGCTGCGCGTGCGCGACTGGGGCACCGCCGAACGCGCCTACCGCACCGCGTTGCGCCTCGACCCGGACGACGGCGACGTGCGCGCGAACCTGGCCACCGTCCGGCGCAAGCGCGGCGGCGCGCCCGTGCCGCCGCCGTCCGGTGAAGCGCTGCACGCCGCGCACGTCCTGGTGTGGCCCGCGCTGTCCCGGCTGGCCGCGCTGCTCGTCGCCGGCGGCCTCGTCCTGATGCTGGCGGGCATGCCCAAGCCGACGCCGCTGCTCGGCTGGTTCGCCGGGCTGCTGGTCGTCGGCTGCCTCGTGATCGCGGGACTTGCGCTGTTCAAGGCCCGGGGCGGTGTGCGGCGGGCGTTGCTCCGCCTGCCGCTGCACCGGCCCAAGGTGGCCTTCGTCACGACCATGTTCGGGCTGTCCGCGGTGATCCTCGCCGGCTGGGCGGTGGCGCTCCTCCTCGGGGCCACGACGATGCAGCCGCTCGTGATCGCGTGGCTGTGCGCCCTGCTCGGCGGAGCCGTCGTGGTCCTCGCCGGGGGCCGCTAACCTGGACGTCGGGAAGGAGGCCGATGACCCGACGCGCGCTGCTCGCGATCCTGGCGTTGATCGCGGGTTTCGTCGTGTCCGGACCCGGCCCGAGCACGACCGCCGACGTGGCCGCCGTCTCGTCCACCGTGGACGCCGCCCACCTGCCCGGCACGGCCACCCGCGGCACGAACGCCGCGCACCCCGTGCAGGTGCACGTGGGCCAGCCACTGGACGGCGTCCAGCCCGCCGTGCACGTGACGCCCGCGCCGCCGGTGCGGGTGCGCGTCGTCGACCCGACCCACCGCACCCCCGAGCGCAACGGCCAGACCCCGCTCGGCGAACGCGCGCCGCCCACCACCTCCGGTAGCTGAACCCACCCCGTTCACCTCACCCGGAGGTCCTTCCACCATGCCGCGCCCCAGCGCGCGGCGAGTGCTACTCGTCCGTGGGCTGCTGGCCCTCGGCGTGCTCGCCGCGTCCGCGTTCACCCTGCTCACCGTCCAACCGCGCCTCGGCCTCGACCTGCGCGGCGGCACCCAGATCGTGCTCGAAACCCCGTCCGAGGCCACCTCCGACGCCACCGACCGGGCGATGGAGGTGCTGCGCCGCCGGGTCGACGAGCTCGGCGTGGCCGAACCCGTGCTGGCCCGGTCCGGCGATCACCGCATCGTGGTGGAGCTGCCCGGCGTGCAGGACCCGACCGAGGCCATCGAGGTGCTCGGCCGCACGGCCCAGCTGCGCGTGCAGCCGGTGACCGGGCCGGGCGACGTGCCCACGCCCGAGGGCGACGCGGTGGGTCTCGGCGAGGTCGTGATGACCGGCGAGGGCATCGAGGACGCCCGCGCCACGCCCAACCCGCAGGGCGTCGGCTACCTCGTCGGGGTCGACTTCCAGGGCGACGCGCCGCAGGCGTGGCAGCGGGTGACCGCTGAGGCCGCGTGCTCACCGCCGGGCGACCCGAAGCGGCGGGTGGCGTTCGTGCTGGACGGCGAGGTCGTGTCCGCGCCTCAGGTGGACGTCTCGACGGTGTGCGGCACCGGCATGATCGGCGGCAGCACGTCGATCACCGGGCGGTTCGGCCAGGCCGAGGCCGAGGAGCTGGCGCTGGTGATCCGCTCCGGCGCGCTGCCCGTGCCGGTCGAGGTGGTGGAGCAGCGGACCGTCGGTCCGACGCTCGGCGCGGAGGCGATCGAGGCCAGCGCCCGTGCGGCGATCATCGGCGTGGCGCTGACCGGGCTGTTCCTGGTGTTCGTGTACCGGCTGGCCGGGCTGGTGGCCGTGTTGGCGCTGGGCGGTTACGCGGCCTTGGCGTACGCGGCGATGCTGGCGATCGGCGCGACGCTGACGTTGCCGGGGTTGGCCGGGTTCGTGCTGGCCATCGGCATGGCGGTGGACGCGAACGTGCTGGTGTTCGAGCGGTCGCGGGAGGAGTACGCGCGGCGCAAGCGCCTGCCGCGGTCGGTGGACCAGGGCTTCCGCGGCGCGTTGAGCGCGGTGGCGGACTCGAACGTGACCACGCTGCTGGCCGCCGGGCTGCTGTTCTGGCTGGCCACGGGGCCGGTGAAGGGGTTCGGCGTCACGCTGTCGATCGGTGTGCTGGCGTCGTTGTTCAGCGCCCTGGTGCTGAGCCGGGTGCTGTTGCAGCTGGTCATGCCGCTGCTGGAACGGCGGCCTCGGTGGAGCGGGCTGCACACGTTGGGGCGGGTGCGCACGTGGCTGACCTCGCGTGGGATCACGTTGTTCCGGCGGCCCCGGCGGTGGCTGCTCGCTGCCGGGCTCGTGCTGCTGGCGGCCGTCGGCGGACTGGTGCTGCGCGGGCTGGAGCTGGGCGTGGAGTTCACCGGCGGTCGGATGCTGGAGTTCACGGCCGCCTCGGTGGACACCGGTCGGGTGCGGGCGGAGCTGGCGGCCGCCGGGTTCGGTGACGCGGTCGTGGTGACGTCGGGCTCGGACGGCGTCTCGGTGCGCACGGGTCCGATCGACTCGGCCGCGGCCGTGCGGCTGGGTGAGGCGGTGGACCGCGCGACCGGTGGGGCGGAGCAGGTCAGCAACGAGCTGATCGGCCCCAGCCTCGGCTCGGAGCTGCGGCGCAACGCGTTGATCGCGCTGGCCATCGCGGTGGCCGCGCAGCTGGTCTACCTGGCCGTGCGGTTCGACTGGCGGCTCGGCGTGGCCACCGTGGTCGCGCTGGTCACGGACGTGGTCGTGCTGGTCGGCGCGTTCGCGTGGCTGGGCAAGACGGCCGACGGCGTGTTCCTGGCCGCGCTGCTCACCGTGATCGGGTACTCGGTGAACGACTCGGTGGTGGTGTTCGACCGGGTGCGCGAGCTGCGGCGGACGCGGGCGCCGTTCCCGGAGGTGATGAGTTCGGCGGTGCTGCAAACCCTGCCGCGGACGGTGAACACGGGTATCGGCGTGCTGTTCGTGCTGGCCGCGCTGCTGGTGCTCGGTGACGGTTCGCTGGCCGACTTCTCCACCGCGCTGCTGATCGGGCTCGTCGCCGGCACGGTCTCGACGGTGCTGACCGCGGCGCCGGTGGCGATCGTGCTGGAGGACCGATGAGCACCGGCCACGCGTTGCTGGCGGTCGGTGGGGCGTTCCTCGCCGCGGGCGTGATCGCGCGCGCCGGCGTCCGGATCGGACTGCCGACGATCCCGCTGTTCATGGTGGCGGGCATCCTGTTCGGGCCGCACACCCCTGGTCTGTCCCTTGTGGACGATCCCGGCGAGCTGGCGGTCCTGTCCAGCCTCGGCTTGGTGTTCCTGCTGTTCTACCTCGGCCTCGAGTTCTCGGTGGACGACCTGGTGTCGGGCGGCCGGCGGCTCGCGGTGGCGGGCGCCGGGTACCTGGTGCTCAACATCGGCGGTGGGCTGGCGTTCGGCTTCGCGCTCGGGTGGGGCACGCGCGAGGCGTTGGTGATCGCCGGCGCGATCGGCATCTCGTCGTCGGCGATCGTGACGAAACTGCTGGTCGAGGCGCGGCGGTTGCGCAATCCCGAGTCACGGCTGGTGATGGGCATCATCGTGATCGAGGACGTGTTCCTGGCGCTGTACCTGGCCGTGCTGCAGCCCGTGCTCAGCGGCACGTCCGGGGTGTCCGCGCTGGTGGACTTCGGCAAGGCGTTCGCGTTCCTGCTGGTGCTGGCCGCGATCGCGCGCTGGGGCGGTCGGGTGGTGACCAGGCTGTTCGGTTCGGCGGACGACGAGCTGCTGGTGGTGTGCTTCGTCGGCGTGGCGGTGACGGGTGCGGCGGTCGCGCACGAGCTCGGGGTGTCCGACGCGATCGGCGCGTTCATGGTCGGCGCGGTGCTCGGCGGTTCCGGCGTCGCACCCCGCGTGCACAAGCTGGTGCTGCCGCTGCGGGACGCGTTCGGCGCGCTGTTCTTCTTCATCTTCGGCCTGAGCATCGATCCCGGCGCCGTGGGGACGGTCGCGCTGCCGATCCTGGCGGCCGTCGCGGTGACGATCGTGCTGAATTTGGGCGCCGGCCTGTTCGCCGCGAAGCTGCACTCGTTCGACCGGCAGCAGGCGGTGGACATCGGCCTGACCGTGTTGACGCGCGGGGAGTTCTCCCTGGTCCTGGCGGCGATGGCCGTGGCAGCCGGCCTGGACTCCCGCGTCGCACCGTTCGTCGCGGGCTACGTCCTGCTGCTGGCCGTAGTGGGTCCGCTGGCCGTGCTGCGTTCGGCCCGGCTGACCTGGCTCCTGCCGAAACGGCTGTTCGCCGACCGCGTGCGTGAGGCGTGAGGATCGGTCGACAGGCCTCCGGGTCGCCGTCGTTCGGCCGGTCCGGTAGTGCCGCGATCGAGTGCTTGCGGGCGGCGCGGGCGGGAACGAGCATGATCGGCGAACCGACGACGCGGACGGGACCGCAGAGGGCCGGCGACCGGCCCGAGCGGGGGATGAGGGCACATGACTGGTCAGTTCGCCGCCTACCAGAACGAGATCTTCTGAGTGTGAGTTTGGCTGACCAGTCCTCTTCGGACTTCGTGCGCCTCTGACCAGCGCAGACTCTCTCGTTACTTCTCGGCGGTTCTCGTGACCGCCCGACGTCGTACGGCCTGGTGACGGCCTGAAAGTTGATCACGACACGGGCGCTGCCCTTGATGCGAACGACGCGTCAGGGACAGCGCCCGTCGTGCATCTCGGCCTTGGTGCTCATCGTCGGTGGCCTACTCGATGGCAAGACGGCGCAGCCGTCGCGGCAGCCGATCGCCGTGCCCAGCCCGACCAAGCCGCATGATCGGGCGATCGTCCCGACCGGTGTCGCTCCCGAGCTGCTTGTGGTCGTAGCCCCGGTGCTGGCGCGTCGCTCCCCGGCCACGTGCACCGACTCCGCGCACGGCCGACGGGCGGAGCGCAGCGGGAGCCCGGCGTGCCGTGATGCGGAAAGTCGGTGCCAACGTGACCCGGACCTGATCGCGCGCCGCCACCGGCGGCGCGCCTTGATCCTATAGAGCCAAGTTCGGCAGTACTATCTGCTATTCCACCTGGTAGTGCCCACCGTCTGAGTTTCCGAGGATGCGATGTACGTACGGAGTTTGAAGATAAATCGGTTCCGGAATATGGAAGAGAGTCATCTCGGCCCTTTTTCGGCTCCGGATAGCTTTGCTGAAACTATTGTTTTAGCTGGTCCGAACGGCAGTGGGAAGTCCTCCTTTCTTGATCTTATAGCACACGTATTGTCATCCATCCGTGGTCTGAGTTATCCGAGCTTTCGGCAGGGGTTTGACTTCAACGGAGAAGTTGAACTTACCTTCACTCCTGGCGAACTTGCGGTTCTACGGAAAGAGACGAGCATATCGGTTCCCCCGGCGATGCTGTCGGACTACTTCGCTGATAATGATTCCCTTGTTATTGAATACGATCACGGGCCAAAGTCGCAAAGTTATCAGGTCGCTAAAGCGGCACATAATGCGCTCAAATCCTACTATGGTCGCCCATTCGGTATTTTCTTCCGCGCAGATCGTCACTATCCGAATCAGCCGTTCAATCCGAATATGATTTTTTCATATCGGGAAACGCGCCAGGCGTTGTATGCGGAGCAGTTCGCATTCAACTTTTCGGATACGCAATTCAACGACCTTTTCAATCATATCGCACAGCTTGGCTATCATTATAATGCCGATTTGGGTTTGTATTACAAGCGTAAAGAACGGGGTGAGCTTGAGGTCAATGCGACTCTGCCAGTGAATCCGGTAAGTCAGTACAGTGATCTGCTGGGTCGTGTGCTGCCGGGATACTCGATATGGGACAGCGAAGAAGGTATTCCAACTGACTTGCACATTGTTTTGCCGTCAGGCGAGGTGATTCCTTTCAGTAACCTTTCTTCTGGTGAAAAAGAAGTGTTCTTCATCCTCGCCTCGTTCCTCAGGTACGGTATCAGGGACTCGCTAGTAATCATCGACGAACCGGAACTCCATCTACATCCAGAATTGGCTCGGGTGTTGGTGCGAGAGTTGAAGAGAGTTGCTCCGGGCAGTCAGATATGGATGGCTACTCATAACGCGGAAATTATAGATGAAGCAGGGCGTGATCGCGTATACTACACGTCCCGTAATAATGTCGGCAATTCAGTTAAGATAGCTGCGGCGAGTGACGAGGAAGGTTGGTCTACGCAGCTTCGTACGCTATTCGGCGAAGCTGGCTACGTAGGCGTCGGTCGCACGCTCCTTTTCTCCGAAGGGCTTGCTGCGTCCGTTGACCGCCGCACTTTTACAACGCTCTTTCCCGATCTATCACATGCGCTCAAAATCGTACCATCCGGTGGTGTCGATACTCACCTAAGGCTTAATTCTGCTGTGTTGAGCCTGCTCGAATCCAACGTCGGATGGCTTCGGTTCTATCTTGTACGCGATCGCGATTTCCTAACTGCGGAGATGGCTGCACGATACCGGGAAAAGGGAAAGGGGAGGATACATGTGCTTGGTCGATGTCAAATAGAGAATTACCTACTCGACTTCGAGGCCATCGCAAAGGTGATGCGCGACATTTATGGACGTGAAGGTAACGCGCGTTTGTGGCGCGACAAACTACACGCGATTGCGTCTCGGATTTCGGGCGAAGTCACTGCCTCATTGGTAGCGTATCGATTTAATCTACTGGCCGCCCCGCAGGATTATTCGTTGCCTCGTCTTTTTGTCGGAAGATCGATTATGTCCGGCGAGGGTGCGGTCAACTCTTCGTTGCGAGACACACTCGTGGCCCATGCAGTGCAGAAGGCCGAAGAGGTAACCGGCAACCTGACCAGGCTTACCTCACGTACTGATGCGTACCCGCTTATCTCCCAGTGGATGGATGAGGTGGTTGACGCACTTAACGACCCTGGAGATGCTTGGATAGGCCTGTTTCCGGGCAAGGATCTTATTAAACATTTCGTCAAAGACGAGAATTTGGGCCCAGTAGTGGCCTTTGAGAACAATATGCTGCGTATGATTGCAAGCATGAATAGGGTGTCCGAAGAGTTGAAAAACCTCGTCGCCAAAGTGACCGCTGGCGAATTCTTGGAGGCTAATTAGCAACTCCGTATATCTACGGTGCCACCTCGGTCACCAAGTGTAGCAATTTTTCTGATATCCCTCTGGTTGCGGCGACTATGTCGGGGGAGTGGGTCGAGTAATGATTCCTGTTCGTGTCGAGGACGGTCGCTCCGGCCTCGCTTGCTATAAGTGCTCCGGCTGCTATATCCAGGAAGTTATTAGAAAGGATTACCGTTCCGTCAAGCTTGCCTTCAGCGACCCACGCGAGATCCAAGGCAGCCGACCCGATCATCCTGACGCGCTCGACTTGTGCAGCGAGTTTGGTGGTAACGGCTATACGTCGGCGGTTCTTAGGAGCCGCGTTTGTTCCTGTGGCGTAGTCGCCGATCGACACCATAGCCTTGGATAGATCGTCTACTCTACTTGCAAAAATTTGTTGTTCATTCGCGAACGCGCCGTGTCCTATGGCGGCCCAGTATTGAACGCCAAGGACGGGGGAATCAATTGCTGCGACGATAGGCTCCCCTTGTTTGATCAGGCAGATTTGTACGGCGTACAACGGGATCTGGTGAACAAAATTCGACGTGCCGTCGATCGGGTCAAGGGCCCAGAAAAGGTCTTCTTGTGCCGGGTTGATGCCGCCCTCTTCTTCGCCTGTGAACCCTATTTCGGGAGTGATGGCTGCAAGATGCTTCCGAATCTTTCGCTCAATAGATACATCTACGTCCGTGTAGGTGTCGCGATCGAACTTTTCGGTGACGACTTGAGGTCTGCGGTCGTATAGTAGTTCGCTGCCGATGCCTACGGTTTGACGTGCGATCCGGATAAGTTCATCGAATGGTCGGCTCACCAAGTCTCCTTTGCGCGGTCCCACATGGAGTCGAACACCTGAGAGAAAGTGGCGAACAAGCCTGGCACCGCGTTGTCCTTCTCGATCACGAGGGTAGGGGACTCGACGCCTCGGGCGTCGGGCAAGTAGGGCTGAACCACGCACTTCGCTTGGTCGGTGATGAGGATGTTGTAGCGGAGTGGTTCGTCGTAGACGCGGATGCGGAGTTGGCCGCGTGCGTCGGGTGAGACTTTGGCTCCGACTCGGCGTAGGGCTTCGATGTTGAGGCGGGTGAGCATGGAGAGGTGGCCTTCGGGTAGGTCCTCTTCGTGTTCGCGGGCGGTGATGTTGTGGCCATTCGGGTCGAGGAACAGGGCCTTGATGACGGTGCCGATCTCGATCGAGTCCAAGAGGGCTTTGTCGGAGTACTGCTGGCACAGGACGTTGAGGGACAGGCCTGCGATGTCTATGGTCTTCGCGCCTTCGAAGAGGTCGCGTGGGGTGACGTTGTGCAGGAACTCGGTCCGGCTGGGATAGACGGCGGTGACGTCGGCCAGGCGGTCCTGTTGGGGCATCTGGACCGGGCGCGGCACGGGGTGGGTGGAGGCCGCGGTTCGTTGGGGTGGGGTGATGAGGCTGTCGGTGTCGCCCTCGTGTGGGGACAGGAGCTGTTCGGCGGTCCAGCCGGGGAACATCTTTTCGAGGATGCGGCAGTGGTCGGCGTAGGGCAGGCCGAGTAGGTCGCCGGAGAGCCAGCGGTAGAACTGGGCCTTGCTGGGGTAGCGGCCGATCAGGTCGGTGTCGAGTTGTTTGGCGACGCGGTCGTACTCCTTGCAGAAGGTGCGGTAGCCCTGCATGTGGCGTTGCCTGAGCAGGACTCTCAAGAGAGTGGACTCTGTGGCCATGTGGTCTCCCCCCACTGGTGCCTTCGGTCGACGCTAGCACCGGGACGAGACCAAGACGAGACTCGTTGAGATCGACACGCGGGCGGTACGCGGCAGGTGAGACCGCTGCGGATCTGGGACGGGACCATTGGCCAACGAATCTGAATGGGCAAGCCGCGACACAGCGGCACCAGTCAGAGGAGTGAAGCCGATGGCGATCAGCAAGGGGTACCGGTTCCCCGTCTCGTTTGATGACGCGTTCCCTCAGGGCCTGGTGATGGTCGGGGAGGTCATGCCGGACACGGAGTACCAGACGCGTGACGAGAGGGCGGCCGGTCGGCCGGTGCGTCAGCGGGTGGACGAGGCGACCGGTAAGCGGCAGTGGAAGGTCACGGTCACTGACCCGCACGAGCCCAACGCCAAGCGCAAGAGCTTCGAGATCACGTTGGTGGCCGACGTTCAGCCGGTGCCGACTACCGGTGAGGTGTTGCCGGGGATGCGGCCGGTTGAGTTGGAGGGGCTGACGGCTGAGCCGCGCATCGCGGGCAACGGTGAGTTCAAGTACCAGTCGTTCCTGTTCCGGGCGACCGGGTTCCGGGCGGTGGGTAAGGCGGCTGGCTCGGCTCCGGCCGGTGGCAAGGCGAACGGTGGCAGCGCTGAGGCCAAGGCGGCATGAGCCGTGTCGGATCTTCAGCAACTGACCGTGCAGTGGCAGGCGGCGTACCGGGCCTACACCGAGGCGCACGAGGCGAACCGGTACGTCGCTGCCGATGATCCGGCGGCTGCGGCTCGGATCGCGCCGACCTATCGGCGGGTGGCGTGGTTGTGGCGGCAGCTCGCGGCGTTGGAGAGCACGCCCTGGTGGGCCAAGGCGGCGGCGTTGCACGCGGCCGAGACGTTCGACCACCAGGCCGACGTCAACGAACGCGTTGCCGGTGGTGATCGGCACGCCGGTGGTCATCGCGTGCACGCGCCGGTCGAGGGGGTGAGCGGTCGTGGCGAAGACCAAGCCTGACCGGTGGGCAGCGGCGTACGCGGTGACGTCCCTTAAGGACGCCCACGAGGCGTTGACGCACCTCATGCCCGCGCCGGACGCGTCGCCTGACATGTGGCGGGAGTTCTACACGCGATCGGCCGAGGTGTACGCGCGGGTCGCGGAAGTCGATCGGGGTCATCACCACGAGGCGCTGTATTGGGCCAAGCGCGAGCGTGCCAAGGCGGAGGGGATCGAGACGGATGAGCGTTGATAGGGATGTGCAGCGGAGTCGTGGCCACGCCGGCGGCGGGTTGGCTCGTGTCGTCGGGGAGGGGTTGCCGCTGACGGAGTTGTCCGATGCCGGGTACGCGCCGTTCATGTTCGAGGCGGTGATGCGGCACATCGTCGGCTACCCGCACGAGGAATGGTCGGTGCGGGCGTTGGAGAAGGCGGCGAAGGTGCCGTACTCCCCAGTGCGTGACATCTGTCGTGACCTGGTAGAGCTGGGGCACCTGACGGTCGATAAGGGACCTTCGCGGAGTGCGGCGTCCGCGCAGCGGCATCGTCTGTCGCCCGAGGGGCTCGCCTACTGGGGTGGGCCGGTCGTGGCGCACGACTGGTTGCGAGATGCGGATATGTGGCGTGATCCACGGTTGATGCCGGTGATGGGGTCGCGTCTGTCGGACGAGGACCGGGCGCGTGGCGAGTTGGTGGGTTACTCGTTCCCGGTGCTGTACCGGGTGGCGGATGCGCTGGTGTTGGTGCCGTCACGGGCGTGGGCGATCGAGGACTTGGTGACGGCGGCGGGCGCGGCTGAGGAGATGGTGCGGCTGGCCTGCCTGGACTTGGTCGCGGCCGGTCACGCCACGGGTCACGAGTGGCGGGAGGACGGCGGGGAGGAGCGCGAGGAAACGCGGTTCAAGATCACCCTCGGCGGTCTTGCGGCCTGGTTGCGCTGGATGCCTGACCCGTTGGACTACTAGCTAGCCGGTGATGCGGGCGGGCATCGGATGCGGCGGTGTCCGCCCGCACTGTCGGGTGACAACTGAAGACGATCACTGACCTGTCGGTCGTGGTCGTCGGTGAACGGACCTCAAGTCTTGGCGGGCCTGGAGCAGTTCACCGACGACGCAACGACCGGTCTTCTCGCGCGCTTTTGTTGACACACAAGGGGTTCCGGTCATGTCAAGGCTATCGGTACGTGGGGTGTCCGCGTCAAGTCGGCGTGGTGCCCCGTCTGTGTGGAAGCTGTCCAACGGTCGCCCCTGCGGGGCGTGCAAGCGGTTCGGCGTCTACGCGCCCAACCAGCTCGTGTGCTGCTCGTGCCTGGGGTGGCTGCCGCTGATCTTCGCCCCGGTGGGGCGTGCGTGATGGGCGGCAAGTGGGTGGACCCGGCTCCGTTCGAGGGTGTGCGGCCTCGGGTGCCGTGGTGGGCGCTGGTGCCCGGTAAGGCGAAGTGGCTGGCTCTGCTGGTGGTCGCAGTGTGGCTGGGCCTGGTCGGCGTCATGCGCCTGGTGCTCGTTGTCGTCCGGTATCCGGTGGTCACATTGGTGCCGGTGTCGGCGGCCTGGTGCTGGTGGCGGTTCGGGCTCTCGCCGCTGGTGCTGGCGTTGTTGTCGCTGGTCGCTGCCCTGACCATCTGGGCGGGCATGGATCGTGGGTCGTTCCTGCGGCACGGCTGGTACCGGCTGCTGACCGAGTGGCGACGCGCCACCGTGTACGTGCCCCGGTGGCGGTCGGTGATGCGCCTTGCCGACCTGGCCAAGCGGGACCGGGGGCGTGAGTTCCGGCCGAAACTGCGGCGGGTCCGGTCGGACGGTTGGCGGGATCGGGTCCGGGTGCGGATGGTGCCTGCCCAGTCGCCGGAGGCATGGGAGGTGCGGCGGGACGGCCTGGCGCACTCGTTCGGCGCTCACTCGTGCCGGGTCCGGGTGCTGCGGCCTCGGGTGATCGAGCTGGACTTCGTCCACCGTGACCCGCTGCTGCGCCCCCTGACCGTGCCCGCGCTGACGGATGCCGAGGTGGATCTCAAGCGGGTGGTTGTCGGCCGGACGGAGACCGGCAAGCCGTGGCGACTGCGGCTGCTCGGGTCTCAGGTGCTCGTGGTCGGCGTGCCGGGTGCGGGCAAGGGCTCGGTGCTCTGGTCGCTGGTCTGGCAGCTCGCTCCGGCCATCCGAACGGGGTTGGTGCGGCTCGTGGGGATCGACCCGAAGGGCGGGATGGAACTCGGTCAATGTCCCGACGCCTTCGACCGGGTCGTGTACGACAACGGACCAGAAGCCGTTGCGCTGCTTGAGGAAATCGCCGCAGAGGTCAAGGAGCGGGCGACGCGGTACCGGGGTGTGCGGCGGCTGTGGGCGCGGTCGCCGGGGGAGCCGTTCACGGTCCTGGTGGTGGACGAGCTGGCGGACCTGATCGCCTACCAGCCGGACAAGCAGCTCCGCGAACGAGCCGTGCGGGCTATCCAGACGATCACCTCACAGGGCCGCGCACCCGGCTACGCCGTCGTGGGCCTCGTGCAGGACCCGCGTAAGGAGGTCGTCGGGTTCCGGCACTTGTTCAGCACCCGCGTGGCGCTGCGCCTGGATGAGCCGCAACAGGTGGACATGGTCCTCGGTGATGGCGTCCGGCAGCGCGGCGCGGCGGCCCATGAGATCAGCGAGAACACGCCCGGCGTCGCGTGGGTCAAGCACGACGGGCAGCGGGAACCGGAACGGGCTCGGGCCTTCCACGTCACCGACGCCGACCTTGTCGAGCTTGGCGTCTACCTGGCTAACGCAACTGTGCACGACTTCCCCAACCAACCGGGCGGCACTGAAGGGAGGACGGCGGCATGAGCGGCGAGACTCGCGCGGAGCGAATGCGTCAGCCCATCGCCCTGGACGTGGCCAAGGCTGCCGCCGAGAAGTACGGCGTCTGCGTCCGGCCCTTCACGATGGAAGTGGAGGACCGGGCCACCTTCGAAGTCCGCTACGTGGCAGTGCCCTGCGGGTCGACGGTCGAAAGCGTCTGTGCGCCGTGCGCCAAGAAGGCCAAGGCGTTGCGGATGGTCCAGTGCCGTGAGGGCTGGCACATGGCCGAGGAACCCGACTTCACCCCGACCTCGCCGACTGAAGACCAGAAGGAGCTCCTGACGTTCCGGGCGGACCTGGTCAAGGCGTACCGGGAGGCGGTCGAGGCCGGTGAGGCGGGCGACGCTGACGAGCTGCGGGAGGAGATCCACGGCGTTGACGCGGAACTTCGGCAACTCGGTGTCCGGGGCCGCTTCCCCTCGCCCGACGCACCTGGCAAGCGGCCGGTGAAGCGGTCGACCAAGCGTCGGCAGGACGCGCCGAACCTGCCTCGGCGGCGGGTGGAGAAGCGCACGGTGGGCCGGGAGTACGCGAGTGGGTTCCGGCCGTCGATGTTCGTCACGCTCACCCTGGACACCTACGGGCGGGTGCGTGACGACGGCACACCGGTCGATCCGGACACCTATGACTATCGGCGGGCGGCTCGGGACGCGGTGCACTTCGCCTCGCTGGTGGACCGGTGGTGGCAGAACCTGCGGCGGGTCGTCGGGTGGGACGTGCAGTACTTCGCCACCGTCGAGCCGCAGAAGCGAGCGGCGCCGCACCTTCATGCGGCAGTCCGCGGTTCGATCCCGCACGAGACCATCCGGCTCGTCACGGCGGCGACCTATCACCAGGTGTGGTGGCCCAACCACGACGAACGGCTCTACGGCGGTGACCACCTGCCGGTCTGGGACGCGCGGGCGGAAGCGTTCGTCGACCCGGACACGCGTGAGCCGCTGACGGTCTGGGCGGACGCGGTCGAGGCCGTGGAGGAGCCGGCGCACGTGGTGACCTTCGGCCGCCAGGTGCACTCCAAGGGCATCCTCGGCGGCTCGGAAGAGGCCGGACGCCACATCGGCTACCTGACCAAGTACCTCACCAAGTCCATCGGTGAAGTGGTCGAGCAGACCACCGACCGCCAGCGCCGACACGCTGACCGCCTGGCGGACGAGCTGGCAGTGACGCCGTGCTCCGACCGTTGCCCGGTGTGGCTGCTGTACGGCGTCCAACCACGTGGGGCCGGTTCGCGCACTACACCGGGGCACTGCAAGGGACGCGCGCATCGGCGGACCACGCTCGGCCTGCCCGGTCGACGGGTGCTGGTGTCCCGGAAGTGGTCGGGCAAGACGCTCGCCGACCACCGGGCCGACCGCAAGCGGTTCGTCATCGAGGCGCTGAAGGCGGTCGGGATCGAGAAGCCGGAACCCGACACGTCCCAGCTCGTCTGGCACAAGGTCCGGCCCGGTGACCCCAACGTGCCGCCACGGGCGCACCAACTCATGCACGCCATCGCCGAACGAACGCGGTGGAAGGCGGAATACGACGGAGCAATGCTCGCGGCCGGTGAACCTCCGGATCTTTCGGCAACTTCGCTAGCAGCTTGACAACCGTGGGGGGAAGTCATGACTGAAATCGAACCGCTCTGGGGTGTGGACGAGGTATCGGCGTTCCTCGGCGTTCCGGTCAAAACCCTTTACCAGTGGAAGTGGCAGCGCATGGGGCCGCCCGTGAAGAAGGTGGGGAAGTACCTCCGGTACGTCCCGGCCAAGGTGCGGGCGTGGGCTGACCAAGTGGACGAAAACGCTGCCTGATCTTTCGGTAATTCGATCGACAGGAGAAGACTGTCATGGGGCACATCCAAGACCGCTGGTGGCGGCCGAAGTCGGACGAGTCAGGCAAGCCTGTACTCGACGGCAAGGGGAAGCCGGTACGGGAGAAGACGGAACTCCACGGTGTCGGGATGCGGTACAAGGTCCGCTACGTCGACCCGTCAGGGCAGGAGCGCAGCAAGAGCTTTCCGGACAAGCAGCGCGGTGCGGCTGAGGCGTTCCTGCTCAAAGTCGAGAACGAGAAGCGGACCGGCACGTACCTCGATCCTGAGGCCGGGAAGGTGTCATTCCGCGTCTACGCGGATGCATGGCTGCAAGACCAAGCGTTCGACGGCAGTACGCGGAACGCTGTAGAGCGGAGGCTGAAGAAGCTGGTCTATCCATACATCGGTGACAGGGAGATTGGTTCGATTCTTCCGACGCACATTCGCGGTTGGCTGCGTACCTTGCAGCAGAAGAAGCTTGCCGGGGGAACACGGGCGGTCACGTTCGTCCACGTTTCAGCGATCTTCAACGCCGCGATTGACGATAAGAAGATCAGCGAGAACCCGTGCAAGGCCAAGAGCGTGAGTCGACCGCAGCCGGACAAGCGCAAGATCGTTCCCTGGTCGGCGGGCAAGCTGGCGGCTGTCCGGCTCGCGTTGACAGCCAAGTACAAGATCGTCGTTCCGCTCGCGGCTGGTTGCGGCCTGCGCCAGGGGGAGGTCTTCGGTCTCTCGATGGACGACGTCGACCGCGACGAGAAGGTGCTGCACGTTGTTCGGCAAGTGCGCGTTGTGGACAACGTGCAGGTGTTCGCGCCTCCCAAGGGCGGCAAGGAGAGGGACGTGCCGCTGCCGGACAGCGTCCTGCGGGACCTGGACGCCTACGTGGAGGAGTTCCCGCCGGTCGAGGTGACCTTGCCGTGGAAGGAGCCGGACGGGGAGCCGGAGACGGTCTCGCTGATCTTGGTCAATAAGGACGGCAACCCGATCCGGCGGGACGGGTTCAACCAGTACGTGTG
Organism: Actinosynnema sp. NPDC049800; assembly: GCF_040656635.1. Lineage (NCBI taxonomy): Bacteria > Bacillati > Actinomycetota > Actinomycetes > Pseudonocardiales > Pseudonocardiaceae > Actinosynnema > Actinosynnema sp. NPDC049800. The sequence continues at coordinate 209,505 of NZ_JBFAMT010000010.1, forward strand.
GACGCCCGCCCTCGATCGGGCGAAGGTCACGCGCGTGCCACAGCAGGACGGGATGCACGCGCTGCGGCACTTCTACGCTTCGGTGCTCCTGGATGCGGGGGAGTCGATCAGGGCGCTCGCCGAGTGGTTGGGCCACTCCGACCCGGCCTTCACGATGCGTGTCTACACGCACCTCCTGCCCTCCAGCAGTGATCGCACCCGAAAGGCGGTCGATCGTGTGCTTGCGGGCGACGCGGACGAGGCAGAGCATGATCGGCAGACCGACGACGCGGACGGTTCCGCAGACGGCCTGTAGACGGCCTGAGCGGGGGATGGGGTGCAAAGTGGCTGGTCAGTTCGCTGCCTACCAGAACGAGATCTACCTGCAAGGGCTGGCGGGGAACGTGCCGCCGTTCACCACGGACCCCGAAGCGCTGGAGGCGTCCGCCCGGGAACGGCTCGGGCCGGGGCCGTTCTGGTACGTGGCGGGTGCGGCCGGTGGAGGTCACACGGCCCGGGCGAACCGGGAGGCGTTCGACGACTGGCGGATCGTGCCGCGGATGCTCACCAACGCCACCGAGCGGCACCTCGGGACGTCCTTGCTGGGCACCGACCTGCCCGCGCCGGTGCTGCTCGCGCCGGTCGGCGTGCAGTCGATCCTGCACCCGGACGGCGAGCTGGCGACCGCGCGTGCGGCGGCGGAGCTGGGTGTGCCGTTCGTGCTGTCGACCGCTGCCTCGCACACGATCGAGGAGGTCGCCGAGGCGGCCGGTGACGCGGCACGGTGGTTCCAGCTCTACTGGCCGAACGACCCGGACGTGGCCGCGAGCATCCTCGACCGCGCGCGCAACGCCGGGTACCGGGTCCTGGTCGTCACCCTCGACACGTGGACGCTCGCGTGGCGCCCGCACGACCTCGACCGGTCCTACCTGCCGTTCCTGCGCGGTGTCGGCACGGCGATCCCGTTCTCCGACCCGGCGTTCCGGGCGGGCCTCGCCGCGTCACCCGAAGAGGACCTGCCGATGGCGATCCTGCGGTGGGTGCAGCTGTTCACCGGCACCGACAAGTCGTGGGACCAGCTGTCGTTCCTGCGCGAGCACTGGGACGGGCCGATCGTGCTCAAGGGCATCCAGCACCCCGACGACGCGCGCAAGGCCGTGGACGCGGGCATGGACGGCATCGTGGTGTCCAACCACGGCGGACGGCAGGTGGACGGCGCGGTCGGGTCGCTCGAGGTGCTGCCGGAGATCGCGGACGCCGTCGGCGAGCAGGTCGAGGTGCTGTTCGACTCCGGCATCCGCAGCGGCGCGGACGTCGTGAAGGCGTTGGCGTTGGGTGCGAAGGCGGTGCTCGTCGGCCGTCCGTTCGCGTACGGCCTGGCGCACGGCGGTCAGGTCGGGGTGCGGCACGTGCTGCGCAGCCTGCTCGCCGACTTCGACCTGACCCTCGGCCTGTCCGGGCACCGCAGCCCGGCCGAGCTCAACCGCGAGGCGCTGCGTCGGCGCTGAGCTGCCGCACCCGGTTCTGCAAGGTGGTGAAGTCGGCCGGCTGCACGGTGATCCACGGCGTGCCGTCGCCGCCGGTCGTCTTCGCCGACAGGTAGCGGCCGGTGATCGTGTCGAAGTACGTCAACGGTGCCGCGCACCGCTGCTTGCGCCCGAACCGGTCACGGCGTGCGGCGTACAGCTGGCCGCCGCCGGTGCGCTGCTCGGCGAGGAGCTTGCGGATCTGCTGCACCTCGGTCACGTGCGCCCCGGTCGGTCGGCTGGCCTGGAGGAACGACCCGCCGTCCTCGTCCGGTCGCGGTTGGCGCGGCTTGTCGTTCAACGCGTCGGCGGGCAGCGAGAGCACGCCACCGCGTCCCGGCTTGGCCTCCGGCAGCGCGGACACCAGGGACTGCACCACGTCCTCCGGCCGCACGGGCTCCAGCACGAAGTGCTTGTCCGCCCGCAGCACCACGCGCAGCGCCTCGTCGCCCGACTGCGCCACCAGCGCGGTGCGGGTCTCGTCGTCGCCCTGGTTGAAGAACGCGTAGTACTCGACGCTCGCGTCCGCGATCAGGCGTAGCGACCGGCCGAGGTCGGCGTGCACCTGCCGACCGCGGGCCAGGCCGAGCCGTTCCAGCTCGGCCCACCCGCGGCGGGCGAGGTCGGCCAAGCCCGTGACGTCACCCTCGGCGAGTCGGTCCTCGTCGAAGTCGACCTGGGTCAGCAGCGCGTTGTGCAGCGTCGGCAGACCTTCGGCCTGCCAGGCGTTGTAGAGCGCGACGACCGGGATGGCCACCCTGGTGCGCAGCACGTTCCCCCCTGTTCCAGCTACTGCTACTCACCGATGACCGGTGGGGCGACCATCGTGCCGTCGCCGAAGATGTCCTCGGTCTCCTGGAGGTACGACGCGGCCTTGTGCTCTTTGTCCTCGTCACCCTGACCACCGGCCGCACCGGCGCCCATCCCGCCCATGGCGCCCGCGCCGGGACCACCGCGACCACCCGCGGCCCCACCGGGCCCGAACCCGCCCGCACCGCCGCCGGGTCCAAAGCCACCGCGACCTTCACCGTGCCCCATGACGCCGGCCGCACCGCCGGGCCCGAACCCGCCGCCCATGCCGCCGGGTCCGCCCATGCCGGGGATCCGGCCGGCACCCATGCCGCCGCCACCCCCACCGCCACCCCCACCACCGCCGCCGCCCCCGCGGCCACCACCGGGCAGCCCGGGGTTGCCGGGCGGCGTTCCCGGCACGCGGTTGCGCGGGTTGTTGGGGTTGTTCGGGTGGTTGGGGTTGCGCGGGTCGTTCGGGTTGCGCGGGTCGTACGGCAACCTCGGGTCATACGGCAACCGCGGGTCGGACGGGAATCGCGAGTCCGGCGGCAGCGGCGGCGGCCGGTACCCGATGTCGGGCTTGGGCTGGTTGGGGTCGGTCTGCACCCACGACGGCTTGGTCGTGTTGTCGCCAGTGCCGATCGGCGGGATCGTCGGCTCGGTCCACGACGGCTTCGTCGTGCCCGTGTTGGTGGTGCTGCTGGTGCTGGTCGTGCTGGTCGTGTTGTTGTTGGTGGTGTTGTTCTGCTCCTTGCGGGAGCGATCGACTTCGTCGACTTCGTCGATGTTGTTGTTCTCGACGGTGCCGTCGAGTCCGCCCGGCGCCTCGAACGTGGGCATCGAGCTGATCGCGCTCTCCACCCTGGCGCCGTAGCTGTTGTAGACCTGGATGTTGTGCTCGTTGACCTGGGAGTGCGCCTCCACGGCCTTGTCGTAATCGGTGTCCCACGGGATCGCGCCGTTGTACCAGGGCTTGTCCGGCACGGTGACCGGCGGCATGACGTTGTTCGCCGCGTCCCGGAACGCCGTGCTGATCTCCGCGCTCGCCACGCCGGCGGTGTCCGCACTGGTGCCGGCGGTCTCCGACCAACTCGCCAGCGGCGAGGTGCTGGAGCGGGCCTGGTCGCCGGCCGCACCCTCCCAAGAGGCCCCGGACTCGCGAACGGCCCGATTGATGATCTCGCTGACGTCCACCTGACCCTGGGCGATGCCCTGCCAGGTCTGCTCGCTGACGTCGGTCGACTGCGAGGGCCCCTTGCTCTCCGCGAACCAACTGTAGATCTTGTCGGCTCCGACACCCACGCACATCAGTTGGTTTGCGTCACCGGCCATGTCCCTACCCCTTCAGGTTCTCGACCACGATCGCGGCGACCGCGCTCGACACCGAGCACGGGGTGCTGTAGTCGGGCGAATCCTGGTTGTTCACGTCGACCTGGATCATGAACGCCTTGCCCTCGGCCACGGCGACGGCGGTGGAGCACGCCCCGTGCTTGGCGTCGGTGACATCGCCGTTCACCGCCGGGTAGCCCTCCACCTCGGTCGGCTCGAACACGGGGTACTGGGCGCGGTGGGCGTACATGTCGTTCAAGCCGTCGACCTTCGACATGATCGTGACGCCGAGGCTGGTGCCACGACCCACGTCATCAGGTCGGAACTGGCAGGTCGGGCCCACCGGGTCGTTCTCCTTGGCTCCCGGCTTGGTGATGCCCCGGGCGGCCAACTGGTCGGCCTTGAGCAAGGCGCACGGATCACCGACCTTGGCGAGGTCGAGTTCAGGTGCGGTGACCGGAGGGGCTTCGCCATCCGACGACGGCTTCGAGGCCTCGGTGGACGTGCCGGTGGCTTTCGTGGTGGTGACCGGTGTGGGTGTGCCGCCGTTGACCGACGTACAACCGACCAGCACCGTGAAGGACACGGCCGCGATTGCCAGCACTGCTCGCCTCATCGACTACTTCCCCCCGCCGTTGAAGGCGTCTGCTGCTGCCTCGTCCTGGGCCTGGTAGGCGGCCAGGGAGTCCTGGATCTTCTGGATCGTCTTCGTCAACGCTTCGGCCGCCATGGTGTTGGCCCAGGTGTAGCCGCCGACGTCACCGCCTGCCGTCCGCGCGATGGCCTTCACGGCCTCGGCTCCGTAGGGCTCTCCACCCGACGTCATGATCATCATCAGCTGGAACGCGTCGCGGTTGAGCTCCTGCAACCTGTCCCGTGCCTCGACCAGGCCGTCGATCAGCTTCTGGGCCTGCTCGGGGTCGACGCTGAACTGGGTCTGGGTGGCGACAAGTCTGGGGCCGGCACTCATCATGCCCTTCGCCGCGTCGCCCGCGACCTGAGAGACCGTGTCGGCGATGAACCCGATCCTGGCGCCCCCGCCGCTTTCGGCGTCCAACATCGTTCGTGCTCCCCTCATGCTGAACTGCCCCGGAGGGATGATGGCACAGGGGCTCGGCTCCACTGGGGTTTATCGGATCGGTTACTCCTGCCGGGGGATGGACGTCCGATTTGTTCAAGACGGCGCGACCTCGGCAGGCATACCGTCAGTGGCATGATCGAAGCTGCACGTTCCTTCATCTGGCTCAACGCACGCGTCCTCGAGCAACGGCGGTTCTCGCACCTCTTCGACGACGGGCCCGGGGAGGCGGTCGTGGCCGCGGTGCTGGCGTATCGCAACGACGACGGCGGGTTCGGGCACGCGTTGGAGCCCGACGGGCGCGGTCCGGAGAGCCAGCCGTTGCACACCTACACCGCGTTGTCGCTGCTGGAAGAGGTGGGTGACACCGAGCACGCCGGGCGCGCGTGCGACTTCCTGACCACGATCACCAACGCGGACGGTGGGGTGCCGAACTGCCTCGACAGCGGGCACGACGGCCTGCGGGCGCCGTGGTGGCAGCCCTCCGGTGACAGCGACCTGCTGGTCACGGCCCTGCTGGCGGGCGTCCTGCACAAGGCGGGCGCCGAGCACGCCTGGCTGGACGGCGCCACGGAGTTCTGCCGGCAGCGCCTGGCGACGCTCACCAAGACCCACCCGTACGAGGCCGCCGCCTGCGTCCGCTTCCTCGACCACGCGCCCGACCGGCCGTGGGCGGAACGGGAGGCGCAGCGGCTCGGGCAGCTCGTGCGCGAGCAGGGGCTGGTGGACGTCGGCGAGGGCAAGGCGCACGAGGGCTACGCGGAAGGCGAGACGCACAAGCCGCACGACTACGCGCCGACGCCCGACAGCCTGGCCCGGCAGTGGTTCAGCGACGACGAGGTGGACGCCGACCTCGACGCCCTGGCGGCACGGCAGCAGGACGACGGCGGCTGGACGTTCCCCTGGGCCGCCTGGACACCCGTCACGACCTACGAGTGGCGCCCCATCGTGACCATCACGGCACTGCTGGCGTTGCGCGCCTACGACCGGATCAGCTGACCCAGCGGCACGCCCGCCAGGTCGCGCACCTCGCGCGACAGGTGCGCCTGGTCGGCGTACCCGGTGCGGTGGGCGACGTCGGCGAACGGCACGCCCCGCCACGCCAGCTTCACCGCCCGGTCGAACCGCAGCACGCGGTGCAGCACCTTGGGCCCGTAGCCGAACGCGGCCAGGCTGCGCCGGTGCAGCTGCCGGGTGCTGAGCCCCAGCGACCAGGCCAGGTCGCCGACGCTCCCCGAGGACGACGCGATGACGCTCACCACGGGATCCGGCGGCGTCTCCCGCAACCGGACCAGGGCGGCCGACGCCAGCACCTCGCACGGGTCCTCGGCCGCACCGAGGGCGTCCTCCAGCCGGGCCGACGCACCCCACAGCTCCGCCAGCGGAACGCGCTGGTCACGAAGCTCCACCGCGGGCACGCCGAATGCCGAGGGCCCCACGCCCGGACCGAACCGGACGCCGAACAACGTGCCCGGCCTCGCCCGCGTGACGTGCCCGACCGTGTCCGGCCCGGCCACGAACACCTCGCCCGTGCCCGCCGAGTACATGAGGTCGGTGCACCCGTCCGGCACGACCAGGCCGGGCGCGCCCGACGTCGTGGTCCGGCGCCACGCGCAGGCCAGACCGGGGAACGGGCGTTCCGCGTACACGTGAGGAGATGGTAGTGGCGGGCCGCGCCGGAGGAGGAACGCGCGGCCCGCCACGAGCGCTCACGTGCCGAAGCGGATCCAGTTCACGCTCACGTACGGCGCGGGCTGACCGCTGGTGAACGTGATGTAGACGTCGTGCGTGCCGGTGACGCCCGAGATGTTCGCGGGCACCGTCCGCCAGCTCTGCCAACCGCCGGTGTCGGCGATGGCGAAACTGCCGACGGGCGCCGCCGTCGGGCTGTCCAGCCGCACCTCGACCAGGCCGCTCACCCCGCCGGACGCTCCGGACGCGGCCCTGGCGACGAACTGCGTCGCGGTGCGCGAGCCGAACCGGACGCCGGAGAACCGCAGCGAGTTGCCGTTGGCCAACTGCGCCACCGCCTGCCCGCCGTCACCCGACACGATCGAGCCACCGGACCGCGACGTGGCCTGCTCGGCCTGGATGTCGCTGAACGCGTCCCACCCGCTGCCACCGGGCGGGTTGGTGGTGGTCGTGGTCGTCGGCTGCGTGCCGCCACCCGTCGACCACACCGCCACGTAGTCGACCACCATCGAGTGGCCGGACTGGGTCGCCGAGGTGGGCGTGCCGAAGCCCGCCACGCCGTTGGGGAACGCGCCGCCCATGGCCAGGTTCAGCAGCAGGAAGTAGCCCGCGTGGCTGGTCATATTGTTCCACGTGGTCGCGTCCAGCTGGTTCTGCGTGACGCTGTGGAACTGCTGCCCGTCCACGTACCAGCGCAGCGCCTTGGGCGAGGAGCTGTCGTCCCACTCGAACCGGTAGGTGTGGAACGCCGACTGGCACGTCGAGCCGGGGCACGCGCGGCTCGCGCCGAGGCCGTTGGTCTCGTTGCACGGCCCGCCGGGGTTCACGCCGCAGTGCAGCACGCCCCACACGGAGTTGATGCCGTTGACGTTCTCCATGATGTCGAACTCGCCGATGGCGGGCCAGTTCCAGTAGTTGCCCCGGTACGGCGAGCCGAGCGCCCAGAACGCGGGCCAGTAGCCGAGCGCGGCCTGGCCGGTGACGTTGGGCATCTGGATGCGGCCCTCGATGGCGAGCTTGCCGCCCGCCGGCGGCTTGAAGTTCGACCGCTGGGTCTCGATGCGGGCGGACGTCCAGTTGCCCGAGCCGTCGCGCAGGGCGGTGATGCGCAGGTTGCCCGAGCCGTCCAGCTTGATGTTGTTCGTGCTGTTGGTGTAGTTCTGGATCTCGCCGGTGCCCCAGTTGCCCGGACCGCCCGGGTAGCCGTGGCCGAGGTCGAAGATCCAGTTCGAGGACGACGGCAGGGTGTTCGCGGCGCCGTTGAAGTCATCGCTCCACTGCAACGTCCAGCCCGGTGGGGTGGACGGCACCGAGGCGTCGGCCGACATCGTGGCGACGACCGCCAGCGGCACGGTGGTGATCAGGGCGGCAGCGGTCGCGAGGACGCGCCGTCGTCTGCTCCGGCTGAACTCCATGAGCGGTGACCTCCTTGTCACTGTTCCCCAGCGTTCGGCACGACAACGAATTGCCTTCCGACTCATGAGAGCGCTCTCATGATGATCGATCAAGGGGCCGAACGGCGCAAAAGCCCTATTTCGCGTCGGCGTAGGAGTCGACCGGCACGGCTTTGAGCGGGAAGCGGACCGGTGTCGCGCCGAACACCAGCCGTGACGCCTCCTCGCCCGACGCCGTCACCTCCGCGCACACCACCTCGGCCTGCTCTCGCGGGCAGTGCACCAGCACCTCGTCGTGCTGGAAGAACACCAGGTGCGCGCCCGGCGCCGACCGGTGCAGCCGCCGCCGCAGCACGCCGAGCAGCGCCGCCGTCCAGTCCGCCGCGCTGGCCTGCACCACGAAGTTGCGGGTGAACCGGCCCCAGTCCCGCGCGGCCCGCCGCGACTGCCGCACCGCGTCCTCGCCGTCGTCGGCGTTGCCGGTCGTCTCGTGCCACGCGGCCGACGGCGGCGGGCTGGTGCGGCCCAGCCGGGAGCGGACCATCCGACCCTGCTCGCCCGCCAGCGCGGCGGCCTCCACGTACCCGACGGCTTCGGGGAAGCGGCGGCGCAGCACCGCCATCGCGGGACCGGCCCCACCGCCCGTGCCGCCGTACATCGCGGACAGCATGGCGAGCTTGGCCTTGCCCCGGTCGCCGTCGAACGCCTCCGCGGCCAACGTCGTGTAGAGGTCGTCGTCCGTCGAGACCTCGGTGAACTTGTGGTCGTTCGACAACGCCGCCAGCACGCGCGGCTCCAGCTGCGCCGCGTCCGCCGCCACCAGCTTCCACCCCGGATCGGCCCGCACCGCCGTGCGCAGCGTGCGCGGGATCTGCAACGCCGCCCCGCCCCGGGTCGCCCACCGCCCGGACACCACGCCGCCGACCACGTAGTCCGGCCGGAACCGCCCGTCCGCCACCCAGGCGTCCAGCCACGACCAGCCGTGCGCCACCCACAGCCGGGCCAGCTCCTTGTACTCCAGCAGCGGCTCGACGGCCGGGTGGTCGACGCCCTTGAGCACCCACGCGCGGGCCGACGGCACGTCGATGCCCTCCCGGGCGAACGCGCGCACGATGCCCGGCGGGTGGTCCGGGTTGACCTGCTTGCCGCCGAACGCCGCCGTGATCCGGTCGACCAGCTCGGCGAGCCTGGCCGGGCGCACGCCGTTGGCCGGCCGCGGTCCCAGCGTGTCCACCAGGAGCTTCTCGTGCACGTCGACCCGCCACGGCAGGCCGAAGTGCGTCATCTCGGCGGCGGCCAGCGCGCTGGCCGACTCGGCCGCGAACAGCAGCCGCAACCGGTCGGCGTGGGCGAGCGCGGCGACCAGCCGCTGCTGCTCGACGTGCACCACGATCACCGCGTCGAGCGGGTCGACGTCGCCGGGCAGCCGCCGCTGCTCGGGCTCGAACAGGGTCGGCTGGGCGTCGCGCTTGCGTGGCCCGTGGTCCTCCGGCACCGGCAGCCCGCGCAGCCGGGCGACCGCCGCACCCAGGCCGCGCGGCTCGCCGTGCCTGCCCTGGTAGGCCAGCAGCAGGTACTCGACGTGCGCCAGGTCCTGGCACCGCTCGACCCGCACCCCTCGTGCCAGCAGGTCGGGGTAGACCTCCGCCGTCTCGGCCCACAGCCACCGGGGTCTGTGCCGGTCCTCCAGCTCGGACACCGCCGCCGCCAGGTCCGCCGTCGCCACCGCCGGTCCTTCGGGCACCCCGGTATCGGCGAGCACGCGGAACCGCCCCGCGTTCTCGCCGTCCGACACCAGAGCTACGAGCACGCGTCGATTGTGGACGACACCACCGACAGTGTTGGATTGCCGCTGCTCCGCAGACGGCTGGCGAGGTCGCCGGGAAGTCGGTCGTTCGCGCCCTGATTCGCCGACGATCGAAATGCGTGATCGCCGGCGAATGAGGACGCGAACGACCGACGCGACCTCGCGGGGAGGGGGCGGACCGGACCGGTCGCCTGATCGTGGCGCGAGGCGGGGAGCAGGATGTGCCGGTGGACCGCACCCTGTCGCCCGGTGAGCTGCTGGATCCGCGGCACGAGGTGGTGCCGTTCCACGGGCGCGTGGACGAGTTGGCCGAACTGGCGCGCTGGCGCGACGGCGACGACGCGTGCTCCGTCCTGCTCCTGCACGGTCCGGCGGGCGTCGGCAAGACCCGGTTGGCGCGGCACTTCGCGGCGGGCTCGGACGTCCTGGTCGTGGACGACGCCGACCTCGTGGACCACCTCGACTTCCGCCACCCCCGCGTGCTGCTGGTCGCCCGGACCACGGGCTGGTGGTGGTCGGCCCACCGGCAACGTGCCGCCGACCGCGGCTACCGCACCGCGGACCTCGCCGTCACCGCCAACCCCGACGAGCACGAGACGTCCTACGCCACCGCCTGCGCCCACTTCGCCTACGCCCTGGGCCTCCCGATCCCGACCACGCCACCGCCGGACGCGCCGACGCTGCACGACCTGCACCTGGCCGCCCTCACCGCCGTGCACGGCTCACCCGTCGAGCCGCCACCGACCCGCGGCCGGCTCGCGGAGGACGCGCTGGCCGCCACGCTGCTGGACGACCGGATCACCCCCGACCGCACGCCGGAGGCCCTGGAGCTCCTGCTCCGCGCCGCCGCACGCCTGCCGCACGCGCGCCGCCGCGCCGAGGAGCTGTTCACCGCGCACCCGGACCTCGCGGACACCGCCACCGGCGCGACCCTGAGGATCCTCGCCGAGTGGCCCGCACCGGCCAGGGCGATCGCCCGCCGCGTCTTCGACGACCCGCGCTTCCACGGCGACCCGCTGCCCGCCATCCTCACCCGGACCCTCGCGCGGGACGCCGCGGACGAGCTGGAACGGGCCGAGCTGCACGGCCTGCTGGCCGCCCGCGCCGCCCTGGCGTCGCTGCACGAGGAAGCGCTGGCGGCGGCACGCGAAGAGGTCGCCCTCTACCGCGGACTGGCCGAGGAGGACCCGGCCGAGCACCGCCCCGCGCTCGCGGACGCCTTGGGGGACCTGGGCTTGCGGTGCGTGGCGGCAGGGCGGTCCGAGGACGCCTTGGCGGCGTGCCGGGAAGCCGTGGAGCTGTGCCGGGTCGTCGCCGCCCAAGACCCCGACTGCACGCCGCAGCTCGCCGGCGCGCTCGACCGGCTGAGCAGGCGCTGCGCCGCGCTCGGTCGCCGTGACGAGGCGCTGGCCGCGATCGACGAGGCCGCCGACCTCTACCGCGACCTCGCGCAGGCCCACCCGAGGTTGTTCCGGGTGGACCTGGCGAAGGTCACCGACCAGCGGCTCGGGCTAGCCCGTGGTGACCAGTGAGCGGAGGAAGAACGCCACGTTCGCCGGGCGCTCCGCCAGCCGCCGCATGAAGTAGCCGTACCACTGGTCGCCGTACGGCACGTAGACGCGCATGCGGTTGCCCGCGCCGGCGATGCGGCGCTGCTCGTCCGGCCGGATGCCGTACAGCATCTGGTACTCGTAGGTCTGCGGCGACCGGTCCCCGGCCAGCTCGCCCGCGATCGCGATCAGCCGCGGGTCGTGCGAGGCGACCATCGGGTAGCCCTCGCCCGCCATCAGCACCTTCAGGCACCGCACGTACGACCGGTCGACGTCGGTCTTGTCCTGGAACGCCACCGAGGCGGGCTCCCGGTACGCGCCCTTGCACAGCCGCACGCGCGACCCGGCGTGCGCCAGGTCCCGGCAGTCCTGCTCGGTCCGCTTCAGGTACGCCTGGAGCACCGCGCCGACCCACGGGAAGTCCACCCGCAGCTCGCGCAGGATGCCCAGGGTCGAGTCGGTGGTGGTGTGGTCCTCCATGTCGAGGGTGACCGTGGTGCCGACCGCGCCCGCCGCCGAGCAGATGCGGCGGGCGTTCTCCAGCGCGATCTTCTCGCCGTCCACGGGCAGGAACTGGCCCACCGCGGACAGCTTCACCGACACCTCGGCCCGCTCGGTGTGCCCGGCGAGCTCCAGCCTGCGCAGCAGGTCCAGGTACGCCTCGACGGTGGCCGAGGCCTGCGCCGCGTCCCGGGTGTCCTCGCCGAGGTGGTCCAGCGTGACGTACCGGCCGTCGGCCAGCACCTCGCCGGTGGTGGCGACGGCCGCGGCCACGTCGTCGCCGGAGATGAAGCGCTTGACGACCGGCCGGGTCAGCGGCGTGCGTTCGACGAGCTCGCGGACGGCCCCGGAGCGCGAGGCGGCGAGCAGCGCGGTGCGGAGCATGATCACCCCTGGTGCGGGTAGCGGTAGGAGGTCGGAGCCGCGAACGTCTCCTTGATCGAACGCGGGCTCACCCAGCGCAGCAGGTTGTGCACCGAGCCCGCCTTGTCGTTCGTGCCCGACGCCCGACCGCCGCCGAACGGCTGCTGGCCCACGACCGCGCCGGTCGGCTTGTCGTTGACGTAGAAGTTGCCCGCGGCGAACCGCAGCTCGTGCTGCGCGTGCACGATCGCGGCGCGGTCCCGCGCGATGATCGCGCCGGTCAGCGCGTACGGTGCGGCGCTCTCCATCTGCCGCAGCACGGTGTCGTAGTCGGAGTCCTCGAACACGTGCACGGCCAGCACCGGCCCGAAGTACTCGGTGGTGAAGACCTCGTGCTCCGGGTTGCTGCCCACCAGCACGGTCGGCCGCACGAAGAAGCCCTCGGAGTCGTCCGCCGTGCCGCCGGCGACGACCTCCAGCTGGTCGTCCGCGTGCGCGGCCTTCAGCACGCCCGACAGCTTGTCGAACGAGCGCCGGTCGATGACCGCGCCCATGAAGTTCGACAGGTCCGTGACGTCGCCCATGGTCAGCGACTCGACGTCGGCCAGGAAGTCGTCCTTCACCCGGTTCCACACCGAGCGCGGGACGTACGCGCGGGACGCGGCCGAGCACTTCTGGCCCTGGTACTCGAACGCGCCGCGGACCAGCGCCGTGCGCAGCACGTCCACGTCGGCCGACGGGTGCGCCAGCACGAAGTCCTTGCCGCCGGTCTCGCCGACGATCCGCGGGTACGACCGGTAGCCGGCGATGTTCGCGCCCACCTGGCCCCACAGGTGCTGGAACGTGCGGGTGGAGCCGGTGAAGTGGATGCCCGCGAGGTCCGGGTCGGCCAACGCCACCTCGGACACGGCCAGGCCGTCACCGGGCAGCAGGTTGATCACGCCCGGCGGCAGGCCCGCCTCTTCGAGCAGCCGCATGGTCAGGTGCGCGGCGAAGCTCTGCGTCGGCGACGGCTTCCACAGCACCACGTTGCCCATCAGGGCGGGTGCGGTGGGCAGGTTGCCCGCGATGGCGGTGAAGTTGAACGGCGTGATCGCGTAGACGAAGCCCTCCAGCGGGCGGTGGTCCGTGCGGTTCCACACGCCGGGGGACGACTGCGGCTGCTCGGCGAGCAGCCGACGGCCGAAGGAGACGTTGAAGCGCCAGAAGTCGATCAGCTCGCACGCGGCGTCGATCTCGGCCTGGATCGCGGTCTTCGACTGGCCGAGCATGGTGGCCGCGTTGAGCGTGGCCCGCCACTTGGTCGCGAGCAGGTCGGCGGCGCGCAGCAGGATCGCGGCGCGGTCGTCGTAGGACATCGCGCGCCACGCGGGCGCGGCCTGCTTCGCGGCGGCGATGGCGTCCCGCGTGTCCTGCTGCGTGGCGCCGTGCAGCGTGCCGAGGACGGCGCGGTGGTTGTGCGGCTGCACGACGTCGAAGCGCTCGCCGCCGCCGACCCGCTGCTCACCGCCGATGGTGAGGGTCAGCTCGGTGGGCTCCTTGGCCAGCTCGGCCAGCTTCGCCTGCAGCTGCGCGCGCTCCGGGGTGCCGGGGGCGTAGCCGAGGACGGGCTCGTTCACCGGTGCGGGGACCGAGGTCACGGCATCCACAAGCAGCTCCTTCGCCACAGGGTTGGGGTTGACCCAACGGTAGGACTTCCAACCATGCGTCCCGTTGTCCGCGCGTCTAGGCTTGGCCACCCCTCGTTGTGGAACTGGACAAAGATGAGCCTGCGGCAGGTCCTGATCGCGCTCGGCGACCCGCTGGTCGAGGTGCGGGTCGCGCCGCACGGGCTGGAGGCCGACGTCCTCGACGTGGTCATCCTCGACCCGGACGACACGCCCGACGTGCGGCCCGGCGACCTCGCGCTGATCATCGGCGCCCGCGGGCGGGCGGCGTCACCGCTGGTCAGGGCGGCCGGCGCCGGGGGAGCGGTGGCCGTCGCGGTCAAGGTCGACGCGCCGTCGACCGCGCTGCGGCAGGCGGCGGCGGACGCGGGCGTGGCGCTGCTGGCCGTGCGGCCCGAGGTCCGCTGGGAACACCTCGAAGCGCTCGCCCGCGGTGTCGTGCGCAACGCCCGCGTGACGGCCGACGCGGGCGCGGGCGAGGTGCTCGGCGACCTGTTCGGCCTCGCCCAGACCATCGCCTCGCTGACCGGCGGCATCGTCAGCATCGAGGACACCGCCAGCCGCGTGCTGGCCTACTCCCGTTCCACCGACGAGGTGGACGAGCTGCGCCGGCTGTCGATCCTCGGCCGCCAGGGGCCCGAGCCGTACCTGAAGATGCTTCGCGAGTGGGGCGTCTACCAGCGCCTGCGCTCCGGCGAGGAGGTCGTGCGCATCGACGAACGCCCCGAGCTGGGCATCCGCCGCCGCCTCGCCGTCGGCATCCACGCGGGCACGCAGCCGCTCGGCACGATCTGGGTGCAGGAGGGCGACACGCCGCTGGCCGAGCAGGCCGAGCGCGCCCTCCTCGGCGCGGCCCGCGTCACCGCCCTGCACCTGGTCCAGCAGCGCGAGCCCGCCGCCGCGTTCCGGGAGAACCTGCTCGCGTCCCTGCTCGACGGCCGGATGGACGCCGAGGCGATCGCCGAGCAGATCGGCGCGGACCCGGACAAGCCCGCCGCCGTCGTCGTCTTCGCGCTGCGCGGGCAGGAGCACACCGACCGCACGCAGCACGAGCTGCGCCGGGCCGAGATGACCAGCCTGATCTCCGTGCACGCCGCCGCGTACCGGCGCAGCGCGCTCGTGAGCCAGCAGAGCGGTCGCACGTACGCCCTGCTCACCGACCTGCCGCCGAAGGCGCCGCTGCTGACGTTGACCAAGGAGATCGTGGCCGCCGCGCGCAAGCACATGGGCCTGCGGGTGCAGGGCGCGATCGGCTCCACCGTGCCGACGGTGGACGAGGTGATGCTCTCCCGCGACGAGGCCGACCGCGTGCTCGACGCGATGTCGCGCGACCTCGACGCCGACGTGGCGACGCTGGAGGACGTCCGGTCCCGGGTGTTGATCAGTGAAACCCTCGCGCTTTTGGCCGAGCACCCGCGCATCCGGGATCCGCGACTCGCGAAGCTCGATGGGGAACTGGCCCGTTCACTTTTGGTCTACCTGGACGAATTCGGCGACGTGAAACGCGCAGCCGCGCAACTGCACGTTCACCCCAACACGCTCCGATACCGCCTCCGACGTGCGGCGGAGGTCGGCGGATTCGATCTCGACGACCCGCTGATCCGGTTGTTCGCCCAGTTGCAACTCAGGCTGGGCTGAAGCCCGGCGCCCGCGCGCCGTACCCTCCGGGAGTGAGCACCCAAGCCCGCGGCAGCGACTTCGCTGAATTGTCCAGGTTGGTCAAGCAGCAAGGTCTGCTCGACCGGCGCATCGGTTTCTACATCACGTTCCTGGTCGCAGTGCTGGCCGCCTTCGGCCTGACCGGGGTGGCGATGGTGCTGATCGGCGACTCTTGGTGGCAGCTCGTGCCGGCCGCCGTGCTCGCCGTCGTCTTCACCCAGATCGCGTTCCTCGGGCACGACGCCGGCCACCGGCAGGTGTTCGCGGAGCACAAGGCGAACCAGACCATGGGCCTGCTGCTCGGCAACCTGCTGATCGGCGTCGGCTACGGCTGGTGGATGGGCAAGCACACCCGCCACCACGCCAACCCCAACCACGAGGACGAGGACCCGGACGTCGACATCGCCGTCCTCGCGTTCAGCGCCGAGCAGGCCGAGCGCAAGCGCGGCTTCTTCCGCTGGGTCGTCAAGCGCCAGGCGTACCTCTTCTTCCCGCTGCTGCTGCTCGAAGGCTTCAGCCTGCACGTCATCAGCACCGCCGCCGCGGTGCGCCGCGACGTCAAGAGCTGGCGGCTGGAGGTCGCGCTGCTGACCGTGCACGTCGCGGTCTACCTGACCTCGGTGTTCCTGCTCATGTCCCCGCTGAAGGCGATCGCGTTCATCGCGGTGCACCAGGGCCTGTTCGGCGTCTACATGGGCATCTCGTTCGCGCCCAACCACAAGGGCATGCCGGTGCTGCAGGCCGGCCACCAGCTCGACTTCCTGCGCAAGCAGGTGCTGACCTCCCGCAACGTCACCGGCGGCTGGTTCACCGACTTCCTGCTCGGCGGCCTGAACTACCAGATCGAGCACCACCTGTTCCCGAGCATGCCGCGACCGAACCTGCGCAAGGCGCAGGCCCTGGTCCGCGACTTCTGCCACCGGCAGTCGGTGTCCTACGCCGAGTGCGGCCTGTTCACGTCGTACGGGTACGTGCTGAAGTACCTGCACGAGGCGGGAGCTGAACTGCGCGGTACAGGAACGCTCGCTCCAGCAGGGTCCAGGTAGTCGTCGTCACCAGGTAGATCCCGGCCGCCAGCGGCAGCACGGCGGCGATCAGCACGGTCCCGAACGGCAGGAGCCGCAGCAGCCCGGCGAACGGCGGCTGCGGCCCGCCGTTCCTCAGGGCGACCGCCGCCTGCCACCGCGAGGTGGCGAACGCGACCCCGGTGAGCAGGGCGAACAGCGCCAGGAACACCGGCGTGTGCGCCCACACGCCGAACCAGTGCGTGCCCAGCGGCACGCCGAGCAGCGTGCCGTCCAGCAGCGGGTTCGGCGTGGTGACCAGCCGGTACATCACCATGAAGAACGGCACCTGCACCAACGCGGGCAGGCAGCCGGCCAGCATCGACGTGCCGTTGGACCGGTAGAGCTCCAGGGTCTTCTCCTGGAGCTTCACCCGGTCCTTGCCGTACTTCTTGGACAGCTCGCGGACCTCGGGCGCCAACGCGGCGCGGGCTTTCTCGCCGCGCACGGCGGCACGGCTGAGCGGGTGCACGAGCAGCCGCACGACGACGGTGAAGGCGACGATGGCCAGGGCGGGCGTGGCGAACGCGGCCAGGGTTGAACCCAGGGCGTGGAACAAGGGGGACTCCGTCCTCAGAGCAAGGGGAACTGCGGGCCTCAGGAGTGCAGGCCCAGTCCCGGAGCTCGAGGACGGGGACGGCCCGCCGCGTCGGGGTCGCGCAGCCGCAGGAACGCGGCGCGCAGCGACTTCTCGCGGATCGACAGCGACCGCACCCAGGCGGGCGCGGCCTGCACCACCGGCGTGGCGGTGAGCAGCAGCACGACCAGGGCCACGGCCGTCACGGCGGCGAGCACCTCGGTGGGCGTGCTGAGCAGCGTGAGGGCGTAGACGGCGGGGAGGTACAGCGCCAACAGCAGTTGCAGCCTGGCCATGCCCTCACCTCCCCCTTGATCTCAGTCCACTGTACCCACGAGCGCGGGCCGCGCGGGGTGGTCGTAGCGCACCGTCACATCGGCCCGCGGCTCGTAGGAGGCGTACGCGGGCAGCGTCCAGCGCCACTCCTCGGCCGACTGCCGTTCGAGCGCTCCCGGCGACAGCCACAGGTGCACGGCCAGCTCCGCGGGCAGCCACTTGTCCAGCAACACCGTGCCGTCGAGCAGCAGCACGCCACCCGCCCCGAGCGTCACGTAGTCGGCCCGGTGCGCCCGGTCCGTCGCCGCGTTCCACAACGCCGGCAGCACCCGCCCCGACCCGCCGGGGTCGAGCGGCTCCAGCACCTCGCGCAGCAGCCCGCCCACGTCCAGCCACGAGTCGCGGAACGAGTCGGGGTCCTCGTGCCCGTACTCCAGCCGCACGGACGCCGGCCGCAGGAAGTCCCACGCCGACACCCGCAGCACCGGACGTCCCAGCGCGCGCAGCGGCTCCACCAGGGCGTCCGCCAGTTCACCGGGCTTGGTCGGCGGGGCGCCGTCGACCAGCACCCTGGCCCACGTCGTGCGCGGCAGCGCGTCGATCCGCCCGACCAGCTCGTCCACGAGGGTCTGCGGCGAGAGGGGGACCACCTTCACGGCAGCGGGTCGTCCTGCCAGCCGGCGGGCAGCACGGGCACCGGCCAGTCCGGGTCCGGCTCCCACGCGCCCCACGCCGGGTCCCACCACGTGGCCCCGTCGGTCAGCATCGCCTCGACCTCCTTGGCGGTGCGCTCGATCCGCTCGGCCTCCTCGGCGTCGTACTTGCCGTCGGCGACCATCTCCTCGAACTCGTCGCGGTCCAGCTCGCGCCAGTCGCCGTCGACCGGCACCCAGAAGTCCAGCGCGTGGTCGAGCGTGTCGAAGCCGAGGGCGGTGCGGCGGAACGGCGCCTGGAGGTTCAGGTAGTAGCCCGCGAACCGGCGCTCCTCGCCCTGCCAGTACAGGTCGACCGAGTAGGCGTCACCGGGCCGGTGCAGCTGGAGCTTGCCGATGCCCTTCCAGCGCGTGCGGCCCAGCTCCTGCCAGTGGTGGGTCCGCGGGTGGGGGAAGAAGCCGAACTCGGTGCCCGGCGCGGTGAAGACGACCAGCAGGTCGGGCCCGTCCCGCACCACCCTCGTCGGGGTCACCACCCACGGCTTGCCGTGCAACACCTCGCGGCGCAACGCCACGTCCCCCGGCCGGAAGTACCCCATGGTGGATCAGGCTAGTGCCGGTTCGCGCCGCGTCCGGCGTCGCGGTCACCCCAGCGCCCGCCGCAACCTGGTCGCCGCCACCTCGCGGCGCGGGTCCGTGCGCGGCAGCAGGCGGACCAGCCGTTCCAGCACGGTCACGTCCTCCGCCACCAGCCCGAACGCCCACAGCGCCTCGACGTCGCCGCGCTCCAGCACGCCCCGCCGCACCGCCGCCGCCAGGTCTTCGCGCTCCTCGCACACCACCGGCGCCTCCGAGCGGGGCAGCAGTTCGCCCCGGTACGCCGCCGCGGCCGTGCCCACGTCACCGGCGTGGAGCGCGTCGCGCACCGCCAGGAAGTCGCCGCGCACGTCCGCCGACAGCCGGTACGGCCTGGTCAGCAGCACTCCGCCGAGCTGGGCGCGCAGCCGGTGCAGCTCGGCGCGCACGGTGGTCGGGTTGCCGCGCTCGCCGTAGAGGTGCAGCGCCAACCGCTCGGCCGTCAGCCCGCGCGGGTGCAGCGCGAGCGCCGTCAGCAGCTCCGCGTGCCGCAACGACAGCGGCAGCGCCCGACCGTCCAGCGACCCCTTCGGATCACCCAGGAACCGCAGCGACAGCACGGGTCTTCGCGTGCCCCGTCGTGGCACCCGGAGCAGATACCCCTCGTCCAACGGCTCCAGGAGCGCTTCCCGTCCATCGGCCAGCCGCACGGTCTCGCCGGTGACGTCCACCCGCGTCTGGAGCAGGCTGTGCGGTTCGGCGGCCAGCACCCGACCGCTCGGGCTCAGCAACGCGCCGGGCTCGCCGCGCAAGCCGATCAGGTGCCGCATGTTCACCGACCGCAGCCGCTCGTCCCGGGTCTCCGACCGCACCCGCAACTGGCCCTCGGCCAACCGGGCCGCGGCGGACACGAGCGCGACCAGCGCCGGGTGCGTGCTGCTCAACGGCCCGCTCACGTCCACCACGCCGATCGTGCGGCCGGTGTCCGGGTCGCGCACCGGGCTCGCCGCGCACGTCCACCCGTGGTAGGTCCGCACCAGGTGCTCGGCGGAGTGCACGGTCACCGGCTTGCCCACCGCCAGCGCCGTGCCCATCGCGTTCGTGCCGATGGCGTCCTCGGCCCAGCACGCGCCCTCGGTCAGCCGCACCCGTTCGGCCAGGAAGCGGACGGCGTTCGCGCCCTCGCACCACAGGATGTTGCCGTCCGCGTCGGTGATGATCATGACGTGCTCGGCCTCGTCGGCGAAGCCCAGCAAGGTCTCGCGCAGCACCGGCATCGCCGCCGCGATCGGGTGCGCGCCGCGCCGGTCGACCACCTCGGCCCGGTCGAGCACCACGGGCGGCTCGTGCCGGTCCGGGTCGACGCGCGCGGCCAGCGACCGCCGCCAGGACTCCAGGATCAGCTCGCGCGCGCCGTGCGCCGGGCCACCGCCCAGCACCGCCTCGTGCACGTGCGCGAGCCGTCGCGGGTCCGGTTGCATGGGCGCCTCCCCGACCAGGATGACCCGCCCGCGCCGGTCGCGGCAAGCGAAACGCTGATCCGTTCGGGTGCAACGCGGTTGCAACGTCGTGCGTCCCACGCTGCTGCCCCACGACCAACGCGAGGAGGGGCGGACATGGCGAGGTACGCGGCGCCGGGTGCGCAGGGCAGCGTGGTGTCGTACCGGGACCGGTACGACCACTTCATCGGGGGCGAGTACGCGCCGCCGGCCGAGGGCGGCTACTTCGCCGACCGCACCCCCGTCACCGGCGAGGTGTTCACCGAGGTGGCCCGGGGCACGGCCGAGGACGTGGACCGGGCGTTGGACGCCGCGCACGGCGCCGCCCGCCGGTGGGGCCGCACGTCGGCCGCCGAACGGGCGAACGTGCTCACCGAGATCGCCGACCGGGTCGAGGACCACCTCGAAGCCCTCGCGGTGGCCGAGACCTGGGAGGGCGGCAAGCCGATCGCCGAGGTGCTGGCCGCCGACCTGCCGTCGGCGGTGGACCACTTCCGCCACTTCGCGGGCGTGGTCAGGGCCCAGGAGGGCGGCATCTCGCGGCCCGGCGAGGGCCTGACGGCCTACCACTTCCCGGAGCCGCTCGGCGTGGTCGGCCAGGTCGTGCCGTGGCACCGGCCGCTGCTCATGGCGGCGGAGAGGCTCGCGCCCGCGCTGGCGGCCGGCAACGCCGTGGTGCTCAAGCCCGCCGAGCAGACCCCCGCGTCGATCCACGTGCTCGTGGGCCTGATCGCCGACCTGCTGCCGCCCGGTGTGGTCAACGTCGTGAACGGGCTCACCCGCGGGCCGTCGGAGACCGGCAGGCACCCGCACGTCTTCTTCGCCGACGTCGCCGCGCACCGCGACGCGTTCTACGACAAGGCGTTGCGGGGCGTCACCACCTTCGCCCTCGACCAGGCGCTGGTGCAGAGCCCGGCCTACGACCGGTTCCTCGCCGACGTCACCGAGCGCACCTCGCAGATCCGACCGGGCCACCCGCTGGACACCGCGACCACGATCGGCGCGCTGACCAGCCGTGAGCAGGTGGACGAGTTCCTGGCGCGCGTCGAGACCGCCCAGCTCGAAGGCGCCCGGCTGATCCGCGGTGGCGAGCGCGCGGAGCTCCCCGGCGAGCTGGCCGGCGGGTACTACGTCACGCCGACGGTCCTGGAGGGCCGGACGTGCCTCGACCAGGCCGACGTCGGCGGCCCGCTCGTGTCGCTGACCAGGTTCGACGACCTCGACGACGCGGTGAAGGCGGCGAACGAGACCACGCGCGGCGTCGGCGCGGGCGTCTGGTCCCGCGACACCGCCGTGGCCGATCGCGTCGCACGGCGGATCCACGCGCGACGCGTGTGGCTGAACACGTTCCGGTCCGACCTCGGCAGCCGCGCCGTGATCGACCACTACCAGCAGACCAAGACCGTCCTGGTGGAGAAGCCGTGGTGAGGGAGGCGGCGCCGGGCCGCCTCCCCCGACCGGGGCACTACCTCCAGGGAACCTGCGGCGACCGGTAGTAGTTCACGCCCATCACGTCCCACCGGTCGGCCTGCGCCGCCAGCCGGACCTTGAACTTCTCCCAGTCGTGCGTCGACCACGGCGACCAGCCCAGCTCCGCGATCGCGGGCAGGCGCGGGAACGCCAGGTACTCCAGGTCGGCCGTGTTCGTGATGGTCTCGCTCCACAGCGGCGCCTCGACGCCGCGCACCGCCTCGGCCGGCAGGCCTTCGAGGTACGCGCCGGGGTTCCAGTCGTACGCGTCCTGCACGTCGGTGTACCCGGCCCAGCTCAACCCGAGCTTGGTGTTCGCGTCGTACTTCATGTCCAGGTACGCCTTGGTCGCGGGCGACAGCACGATCTCGCTGCCGCGCGCGGCGGCTTCGACCATGTCCGGCGCGACCGTCTTGGTGCCCCAGAACTGCGGCACCGCCGACGCGGGCGGGCCCGCCTTCACGAACTCGTGCCAGCCGGTCGCGGTCTTGCCGTGCTTGGCCACCAGCGGCAGGACCTTGTCCATGAACAGGTCGAAGTCCGGGTCGGTGGTGGCGTGGGCCTCGTCGCCGCCGATGTGGAGGTACTCGCCCGGCGTCAACGCGGCCACTTCGCGCAGCACGTCGTCCACGAACCGGTAGGTGATGTCCTTGTCGATGCACAGGGAGCTGAAGCCGACCTCGATGCCGGTGTAGAGCGGCGGCGCGACGCCGTCGCAGTTCAGCTCCGGGTACGACGAGAGCGCGGCGTTGGTGTGGCCCGGCAGGTCGATCTCCGGGATCACCGTGATGTGCCGTGCGGCGGCGTAGGCCACCAGGTCGCGGTACTGCTCCTGGGTGTAGAAGCCGCCGGGACCGCCGCCGACCTCCGTGCTGCCGCCGTGCGCGGTCAGGTTGGGCCAGCTCTTGATCTCCAGCCGCCAGCCCTGGTCGTCGGTCAGGTGCAGGTGCAGCCGGTTGACCTTGTAGAGCGCGATCTGGTCGATGTACCGCTTGACCTCGTCGACGGAGAAGAAGTGCCGGGCCACGTCGAGCATCGCGCCCCGGTGGGCGTAGCGCGGGTGGTCCAGCACCCGGCCGCCGGGCGCGGTCCACGGCCCGGGCTGCCTGGTCTTCGCCTCCACCTTCGCGGGCAGCAGCTGCCGGAACGTCTGCACGCCCGCGAACAGGCCCGCCGCGGTGCGCGCCCGGATCAGCACGCCCCGCTTCGTCACGTCGAGCTGGTAGCCCTCCGCGCCGACGCGGGCGTCCGCGCCGACGAGCAGCAGCGAGATGTGCCGGCCGGACGCGCCGGGCACGACGGGCAGGCGGTAGCCGGTCGACGGACGCAGGACGCCCGCGAGGAACTCGCCGACCTCCTTCGCGTCGGCCGAGCCCGGGTGGGTGTAGATCCTGGTGTCCGCGCTGAGCGTGAAGGTCACGCCCGGCCGCGGGGTGACACTGACGGGAGCGGGCACGATGTGCTGCAACGGCGTCTCCGGAGCTGCTTGGGCGGGAACCGCCGCGCCCACCGCGCCCACGAACAGCAGCGCGACGAGCGCTCGACCGAACCCGCGCCGTCCGGCGCCTTCTGTGAGAAGCACTGACGTCCTCCTGGCCGGCGTGGATCACCGAGCGGCGGCTCACGCCACCGTTTCAGCCGGCCCAGGAGCTGTCAAGGTCCAGACCAATTACCGCAGCTTCGGCTTGCCGAGACGACGCCACGCGGCGGGGAACCGGTCCTCCACCCGTTGCGCCGCGGCCGTCTCCAGACCGTGCAGCAGACCGAACGTGAAGCCGTTCTCCCCGTCGAGCTGCGCCTTCGCGCCGAGCTCGCGCAGCACCGGCCGCGCCAGCACGCCGTCCTGGTGCTCGCCGAGCAGCTCCTGCACCGCCTTGACCTTCTTGCGGTACTCCTTGGCCCGCTTGCCGATCCGCGGTTCGGACACCTCCACCGCGTACCGCAGCCGCTTGGCCGCCTTGCGCGCCTCGTGCAGCGAGACGTCGTCGTGCGCGCCCTCGGCCCGTTTCGCCAGCCTGCGGTAGGTCCTGTCGACCAGCTCGGGCAGCGCCTTCGCGGCCTTGGCCTGCGCCGCCGGCGTGAACGGCGGTTCGGCGACCAGCGCGTCGACCGCGTCCAGCAGGGCGAAGTACCGCTCGCTGTCCAACGCCGCCACGGCCGCCTCGTGCGCGGCGGCCTCCAACGGCGCGAAGTGCCGGGTGAGCTGGGCGTGCACCGGGCCGAGCACCAACCCGTCGTCGAGCCGGGCCAGGTGATCGGTGAACCGGGTCCGCAGCACCTCCAGGTCACGGGCCTCGCCGAGCACGCCCGCGAGCCACTTCAGCTCGTCGGTCAGCTCACGCGTGTCGTCGCGTTCCACGATCGTGCCGAACGCCTGGAGCGCGCTGCGCATCCGGCGCGTCGCCACCCGCATCTGGTGCACGGCGTCGTCCTCGCCCCGGCGGACCCTGGGGTCCTGGTGCTTCAACGCGTCGGCCTGCTCGCGCAGGTACGCCAGCACCACGTCGCCGGCGGACTTGCCCGACGTGGTCAGCGGCGTGGTGGTGGCGATCCGGTCGGCCAGCAGGCGGCCCAGCTTCGCCGACGACGTGGACCGGGTGATGCCCGCGTCCGCCAGCCGTGCCTCGACCCGGTCCAGGAGCGCGACGTCACCGCGTTCGCCCAGCTCGACCTCGATCTCGCGCCACGAGTCGACCGGCGAGCCGTCGGCCAGGGACTGCCCGGAGACCAGGTCCTCGACCACCTCGGTGAGCAGGCGGCCCTTGTCGTCCACGAGCTGCCAGCGCTGCCGGGTGGTCTGGATGCGCGCGACGGGCGACAGCTCGTGGCCGCGCGCGTGCACCTGGACCAGCGAGCCGAGCTGCTTGGGCGGGTGCTTGGCCGCGCGGCCGGGCGGCAGCCGCACCTCTTCGCGCGTGTCCACGCCCGCCGGCAGCTTCAGGTGCCAGCCCGCGTCGTCACCGCCCGTGCGCCGGCGCATCGTCAACCCGGCCCGGGCGAGCCTCAGGTCCGCGGTGTCGTAGTAGACCGCTTCCAGGCGTTGTTCCTCGGGTCCCGCCACGGCCGCCACGCCGGGCAGGTCGGTCAGGTCCGGCAGCGCGGCGCCACCGGGGGCCTCGTACTTGCGTTCCGTCTCGTGCACCGACCTCGACATGTACCAGACATACACCGTTTGGTGCGGGTTCAAGCTGGTGTCACGGTGTGTGATCGAACGTTAACCAGGCCGGGGGTTTGTGTCGGCCCGTACGCGTGGTTTTCCGGTTCTGTCCCTGGACGCGGCCGCGCGGTGCGGTTGGCTGGTCCGCGTGCCCACTGAGAAGGAACGGCTCGACGAGGTCGAGCCGACCGTCGCTGATCTCGTCGCCACCACCCAGGCGCTGACGGCCGAGCTCGGTCGGGTGAGCGCGCGCCTGCACGTGCTGGAGCGCAGGCTGTCCGGCGCCGGTTCGGGCCCGGACGAGGACCTCGACTCGACCGAGGGCATCGCCGAGACGGTGAACGCGCTGCGGGCCGCGTGGGACGCCGAGCAGGAGCTGCTGGCCGACTCCGTGCGCGCCGACCTGCAGGCCGAGGTCGCCGAGTACGAGTCGCTGGCGCAGCAGC
Source organism: Actinosynnema sp. NPDC049800 (assembly GCF_040656635.1). Classification (NCBI taxonomy): domain Bacteria; kingdom Bacillati; phylum Actinomycetota; class Actinomycetes; order Pseudonocardiales; family Pseudonocardiaceae; genus Actinosynnema; species Actinosynnema sp. NPDC049800. Next base: position 234,560 of record NZ_JBFAMT010000010.1, read on the forward strand.
GGGACGCCGGGCTGGCCAAGCTCTCGACCGGCCGCATGCCGCGCTTCGAGCGCGACGCGCTGCAGCACGAGGTGCAGAACCTGGAGTGGCGGGTCAACGCGCAGGAGGCGGGCGCGCGTGCCGCCTCCCACCGGCTGGCCGCCGACCGGCTGGCCGCCGAGGAGCCGTGGCGCGCGGAGGCCGTCGTGGCGGGGGAGAAGGCGCGCCAGGAGGTCCTGGACATCGCCCGCCGCCGCCTGAACCGAGCCCTGTCCGCCGACACCCGCCTGCCGCTGTGGTTCCGCGTCGGCCTGGGCGAGATCACCACCCCCGACCCCTCCCGCTGGGTCGAGGCCGCCGTCGCCCTGGTCGCCTACCGCCTCGAGTACGGCGTCGCGGACCCGATCTCACCACTGGGCGAGATCCCCTCGGCCACCTCCGGCTTCGCCGCGTGGGTCCGCCGGGCCGAGGCCTACACCGACATCGTCGACCAGCTCGAGTCCCTGCGCCCCTGAACCCCGCGCAAGTCCCTGCGCCCTTGAACCCCGCGCATGTCCCTGCGCCCTTGAACCCCGCGCATGTCCCTGCGCCCTTGAACCCCGCGCGAGTTGTCCACAACCGGCCCTCGCCGCCGCCGTCTTGTCGGTCCCTCGTGGCAGGATCGAAACCGGGGATCGCCTGCTACCGCCACGGCACTCGGTGTCCTCGAGCCGATCGGGTGGTGGGGAGACCCTGCCGGAGCCCTCGGCTCGCACACCCCGACGACCCGGCGACGCCGACACCGTCGAGACGGGTTGCCCAGCGGCGGCCCGCCCAAGTCGAGTGGGGGTGCGCCGAAGATGCCGTTGTCGGCCTGGAACGCCGCCCTCGCCCCGGCCCGGTCACGTTGATCGTGACGGGGCCGTTGGCGACACCGGCCTGCACCACGTTCGTGGCCGGCCCGCCCACCTCGTTCTCGACCCGCTCGACCTTGTCGCCCGTGAACCCGTGGCTGGACCCACCGCCAACCCCGACGCCACGCGTCGAGCGACCCGGTCAGCAGGTCTTGAGCATCGCGCCCAACGCGTCGCGCTCCGCCTCGTCCACGGAAAGCGCGTACAGCGTCTTCACCGACACCACGGCCCGCGCGTACGTGCACCAGTAAGTCTGCACCGGGGGCTTCCACTTGGCCGCGTCCTGGTCGCCCTTGGACCGGTTGCTGGCCGCCGTCACCGCGATCAGCTGCAACCCGCCGAGGTCGTTGGCGAACTTCTCCCGCTGCTCGTCGGTCCACTTGTCCGCACCCGAACGCCACGCCTCGGCCAGCGCCACCGTGTGGTCGATGTCGAGCTCGCCCGCGTCGGTCACGACCTTGCCGTCGTAGACGCTGGTCCAGGTCCCCGAGGTGATCTTGCAGCTGTCGCCGACCCGCACGTCCGCGCCCTGCCGCTGCAGCACCACCTCCCGCGTGTCGCACCCGTCGCCCTGGGCGCTCCAGTGCGGGAACCGGTCGCGGCTGTAGCCCGTCATCTTCCCCTCGGGCGCCAAGGTCAACGCCGCCAACTGCGCCGCCGGGTCGTCGCCGGGCGAAGCCGGACCCGTCGGCACCGGGGCGGTGGTGGGGGTGTTCGGCGTCAGGATGTCGCTGCCGCAGCCGGCGATGATCACGAGGAGCGCCAGGACACCGCTGACAACCGCTGTCGACCGCTTGCCGCTCATGCACCCCATGATCAGCGATGATCGCGCCGAGCGGAACACCGGGGCCGAAATCGTCCGGAATAATCCCGAACCGTGCGCCGCATTCGACAGTCGTTCGACGTGTTCGTGCCGGCCTCGGTCGCGGTGCTCGTCGCGTTCATGGTCGTCGGGACGTCCACCTCCACCACCGCGATCACGGCGTCCGCCGCGCTGCTCGCGGTCGTGTCCGGCGTCGCGCTGTGGTGGCGGCGCCGCTATCCCGTGCCGGTCATGGGCATCGCGCTGGTCGGCGGCCTGGTCGTGCAGCTGGTCGCGCCGATGACGGTCTTCCCGCTCGCCGCGCTCGTCGCCATGGGCTCGCTGGCCGCCGCACGCGCACCGAAGTTCTCCTTGCCCGCCTTGGTCCTGCTGCTCGGCGTGATCTCGCTGAACTTCCGCACCACGACCCCCGAGGACACGCAGTTCGTGCTGGCCGTCGCCGTGGTCGTCGCGGCGGTGGGCGAAGCCGTGCGCAGTCGGCGGGTCGCGCTGGCACAAGCGGCGCAACGCGCGGTCGGTGAGGAGCAGGCCCGGATCGCCCGCGAGCTGCACGACGTCATCGCGCACGGCGTCTCGGTGATCGTGGTGCAGGCCGCGGCGGCGGACGACGTGTTCGACCGACGCCCCGACCGCGCCAGGGAGGCGTTGCGCTCGATCGACGCGACGGGCCGGGCGACGCTCGAGGAGTTGCGCAAGCTCCTCGGCGCCGTGCGGCCGGAGGAACGCCCGGGCCTGGACCGGCTGGCCGACCTCGTGGAGCCGTTGCGCGCCGCCGGCCTGCACGTCGAGGTGACCCGGGAACCCGTGCCGCTGCCCGCCGGTGTGGACCTGTCGGCCTACCGGATCGTGCAGGAGGCCCTGACGAACACCCTCCGCCACGCCCGCGCGAGTCGCGCGGAAGTGCTGGTGCGCAACGATTCCGGCGTGCTCGAACTGGAAGTGCGCGACGACGGCCGGGGCGGCGTGCCCGCGTTCGGGCGCGGCATCACCGGGATGCGCGAACGCGCCGCGCTCCTCGGCGGCACGGTCGACGCGGGCCCGTTGCCCGACGGTGGTTTCCGCGTGCACGCCCGCCTGCCGCTGGCGGTGACCGCGTGATCCGCGTCCTCGTCGCCGACGACCAGGCGTTGGTGCGCGGCGGTTTCCGCATGATCCTGGAGGCTCGCGACGACCTCGACGTCGTCGGCGAGGCGGCGGACGGCGTCGAAGCGGTGGACCTCACCGCCTCCCTGAACCCGGACGTCGTCCTGATGGACGTCCGGATGCCCACCGTGGACGGTCTGGAAGCGACCCGCCGCATCGTCACCTCCGGCAGTCCCGCCCGCGTCCTGGTCCTCACCACCTACGACGTGGACGACTCCGTCTACGCGGCCTTGCGCGCCGGCGCGAGCGGCTTCCTGCTCAAGGACGTGCGGCCGGCGGAACTGGTCGAAGCCGTCCGCGTGATCGCACGCGGCGACGCCCTCCTCGCACCGTCCGTGACCCGCCGCCTGCTGGACCGCTTCGTGGACACCTTCCCGGCGCCGTCCCCACGTGCGCTGGACGCGTTGACCAGCCGTGAGGTCGAGGTGCTCCGCCTGGTCTCACTGGCCCTCTCGAACGCCGAGATCGCCGAGCACCTCGTCCTCACCGAGGCCACGATCAAGACGCACGTGTCCGCGATCCTGCGCAAGCTGGGCCTCCGCGACCGCGTCCAAGCCGTCGTCCTGGCCTACGAAGTAGGACTCGTCCGCCCGCGCTCAGCCTAAGGACGGAGCCCGGACACCGATCTCAGGCCCGATGTGCCGGGCCAGGGCCGCTCCTAGCGTTGCCTGGCATGTCCCGCAACCTCCGCGCCGCCCTGATCCTCTTCCTCCTCGCGCCCTTGATCGGCGAGTACGTCCTGGGCAACCTCCCGGTGGCCGAGATCGGCGCGCTGATCGTCCTCGCGCCGATGTACGGCGGGGGAGCGCTGCTGATCCGCGAGGTCGTCCGGCGCACGGGTCGGGGCTGGCCGACCATCCTCGTCCTCGGCTTGGCCTACGGCGTGCTGGAAGCAGGACTGCTGGACCAGTCGCTGTTCAACCCGGCGTTCGAGGAGTACGAGTTCCAGGCCGTCACCCCGATCCCGGCGCTGGGGATCAGCGCGCTGAACGGCTACTCGTTCGTCGTCGGCCACGCCGTCTGGAGCATCGGCGTGCCGATCGCCCTGGTCGAGTCACTGGCCTGGCGACGACGCGGCACTCCGTGGCTCGGCCGGAAGGGCTTGATCGTCCTCGCGCTCGTCTTCGTCGCCGGCTCGGCGCTCGTCTTCCGGATCCTCCTCGCCCAGGAGGGCTTCATGGCCACGCCGGCTCAACGCCTCGGCGCCGCCGTCACCGTCCTGGCACTGATCGCCATCGCCTTCCTGATCCGGCCGCGCGCCACCACCGACCGACGCGCGCCCCGCCCGGGACCACTCGGCATCGGCGCGTTCCTGGTGTCCTCGATCTTCGTCGCCGTGCCCGAGGACTGGACCGGCTTCGGCCTCAAGGTCGCCCTCACGGTCCTCGCCGCCACCGCCTTGACCTGGTGGGGCCGGAGCACGACCTGGGGCGCCGCCCACCGGTACGCGGTGGCGGCCGGCGCCCTGGTCACCTACACGTGGGTCGGCTGGGTCCTGGTGGAGAAGTCCCCGGGGCCCCTCATCGCCCACGCCGTCCTGATCGTCCTCACCTGGGCGTTCCTGTTCGTCGTGCGCCAGGCCTCGCTCAGGGTCGACTCGTGAGGTACCCGCCCATGTGCGTGAAGTACTCCGTCGCGCCCAGCTCGACGCCGTCCTCCGTCCGCACCCGCTTGACCAGCAGGGCGTGGTTGCGGCCGCGTCGGGCCTCCGCGCCCGCGACGATCGCGACACCGTCGCGCTCGCGGTAGAAGATCCGACCGGGCGTGCCGCCGTAGCGCTCCTTGGACACCTCGGCCTCCACGATCTCCAGCCGCTTGCCCTTGTGGAACGCGAACGCGCTCGGGTACGGCGCGCACTGCGCCCGCACCAGCCGGTCCAGCTCCTCCGCGCCCCACGTCCAGTCGATGCGCAGGTCCTCCTCCGCGCGCTTGTGGAAGAAGCTGGCCTTCGACCGGTCCTGCTTGGTGAAGTCCGTGCGGCCCTTGGCGATCTCGGCCAGGCCGTCCACGGTGATCGGCCCGAACAGCTCCAGCGTCTTGTGGAACAGGTCCGCCGTCGTGTCGCGCGGGCCGACGGGGACGGCGCGCTGGAGCACGATGTCGCCCGCGTCCAGGGTGTCGTCCATCAGGTGCGCGGTGACGCCGACCTCCTTCTCGCCGTTGATCAGGGCCCAGATCAACGGCGAGAAGCCCGCGTAGGCGGGGAGCAGCGAGTCGTGCACGTTCAGCGTGCCGTGCTTGGGGAGGGTGAAGATGTGCGGCGGGATCCACGTGCGCCAGTTCGTGGCGACGATGACGTCCGGTTCGACCTCCTTGAGGCGCTGGAACAGCTCGTCGTCGTCCGGCCGGTTGCGGATGATCGTCTCGACGCCGTGCTCGGCGGCCAGGTCCGCGACCGAGTCGCTCCAGATGCGCTCGTAGGCGTGGTCGCTCTTGGGGTGCGTGACGACCAGCACCACCTCGTGCTCGGAGTCCAGCAGTGCCTGGAGCGTGCGGTGACCCCAGGTCTGGTAGCCGAACATGACGACCCGCATGGAGCTCCTCCTTGGATAGGCTCGCCTAAGTTATCCAACCCTAACCTAAGTGCTCGTGGGCTAGCCTTTGCGGGTGATCCTTGACCTCAAGGTGGTTGGCGGGCAGGTCGTGACCATGGACCCGGCCCGGCCGGTGGCGTCGGTGATCGGGGTCTGGGCGGGGAGGGTCGTCGGCCTGGACGACGACGTCGCGGACCTGCCCGCGCGCCGCGTGGTCGACCTCGACGGCGCGGTCGTGCTGCCGGGTTTCGTGGACGCCCACAACCACCTCGCGTGGGCCGGACGTGCGGCGAGGACCCCGGACGTCTCCTCCTGCAAGACCGTCGCCCAGGTCTTGGAAGTCCTGCGCGGCGCACCGCGCGCCTCGGGCTGGGTCGAGGCGGCGGGCTACGACCACCGCGCCCTCGACCGCCCGCTGACCTCGCGCGACCTGGACCTGATCGGGCCGCGCGTCTACGTCCAGGACCTGTCCGGCCACGCCTGTGTCGTCAGCGGTGACGTGCTCGCCGTGCTCCCCGCCTCGGCCTTGCGCGACGCCCAACGTGACGAGACCGGCAACCCGACCGGCTTCCTCGCCGAAGCCGCCCAGACCGCCGTGCGCGCTCTACGGCTCCCGTACTCGTTGGACGACATCGCCGCCGACGTCGAGTCCGGGGCGAACCAGTGCCTCCGGGAAGGCGTGGTCCTGGCCGCCGAAGCCGGCGTGGGCGGCGGCCTGATCGGCAGCAGCCCGTTGGAGGTCGAGGCCTACCAACGCGCCACCCTGCCCATCCGCATCCAACTGATGATCTCCGCCGACCGCCTGGAACCAGTGGCCGCCCACGCCGACGACGGCATCCGCCGCGCCGTGCCCCTGGGCCTGCGAACCGGCCTGGGCGACGACCGCCTCTCCATCGGCCCGCTCAAGCTGTGGACCGACGGCGGCATGATGGCCCGCACGGCCGCGTTGACCTGGCCGTACGAAGGCATGTCGACATCGGGCCAACTGCAGGACGACCCGGACCTCATGCGTGCCGCGATCATCGACGGCCACAAAGCCGGCTGGCAACTGGCGGTCCACGCCATCGGCGACCGCGCCGTCGACTTCGCCTTGGACGCCCTCTCCGAAGCCCTGCAAACCACACCCCGCCCGGACGCCCGACACCGAATCGAGCACTGCGGCCTGGTCCGACCCGAGCAACTGGCCCGCATCGCCGAACTGGGCGTCATCCCGGTGATCCAGCCGACCTTCCTGTGGGCCTACGGCGACGACTACGCCAAGATCATGGGCCCCGAACGCTCACCCTGGATGTACCGGGGCAAGTCCTTCCTCGACCACGGAATCCCCCTGGCCGGCAGCTCGGACCGCCCGGTGGCCGACGGCAAACCACTGCGCGCCATCCAGTTCATGGCCGAACGAAGGTCCAGGGAAGGCAACCCCATCGGCCCGGACGAAGCCATCACCGTCCACCAAGCGCTCTCCGCCTACACCATCGGCGCCGCTTACGCGTGCCGCCAGGAAAACGCCCTCGGCACCATCGCCCCGGGCAAGCTGGCCGACTTCGCCATCCTCGAATCCAACCCCCTGACCAGCGACATCTCCAAGATCGGCGACATCGCGATCGCCGCCACCGTCATCGGCGGCCACTTCACCCACAACCCCGCCACCTTCCCCGCCTAGCCCCCACCGCACCACACGGACCCTCAGCGCACCCACCGAGTCCACTTGCCCCAACAGGCCCCACAACGGACCCGCACACCCGCACCGAGACCACCCGACCCCACCCACCCACAACGGACCCGGAACATCCGCACCTAGGCCCGATTTGACATGGGTTCGGGTGCCATAGGCTGGTCGAAGCCGGGCAGGCTTGGCGGACGCTT